>BJHK01000017.1 GCA_014192425.1 Planctomycetia bacterium
TGCTCAACCAAGACACCAAGCAGGCTATGCGGCGGCAAAGGCCTCGCGATCAATCGCAGATGATCGCCAACACCCGCTCACATCTGCGACGCCGCCAGAAGCAGCCGGGGGTCGTTCGCAACTTCTTGGAAGAAGAACACGTTCAATACGCGGCGGCTGCCGGGTAGGAAACGTCAACTATTGGATGCTCCCCGTAGTAATGAACTGAATCCGTAAGACTTCCGCATTCTTTTGGTTCCACGCAGGAAGCCCAAGCTCTTGTGCGTGCCGAGAATAGAGTGCGGAGAGGGAACAGGCGGGGCAGGCTGCAACGGGCAGGGCAAACACGGGCGGGACCGCACGACATCACACGCCTGCTCGGCGTGCCGTCGTGTCAGCGCGGGGAGGACTAGCCGAGGGGAGGGGGCAGCGCCAAGGGGCCGGCAGCGGGGCAGGGACGCGCTGCGGGGTTTCCGTTCGTGCTCCGACCGTGCGCGGGCGGCACGGTCAGAACGGACTCCTCACGCCGCCTCGCCCCAGGCGCGGCGCACTTCCGCCAGCCCCTCGACGCACAGGTCGTACTCGTGGCTCAGCCGCTCGAAGAGCGCCCGCTCCGCCGCGGCCTCCTCCGGTTCCAGCGTGCTCGCCAGCCAGTAGGCCCGCTTGCCGGCCTCGCGGTAGACCGTCACCTGGTCCGCTCCGGCAGGGTGCGGAAACCGTTGCAAGGCCTCGGGATAGACGCCGCTCCAGAAGAGCGTGTAGTCACCGATCTGCCGGTATTCCTCCACGGCCTCGTCGGCCGCCGCATGCCGGCGAACCGTCAGCAGCACCTCCGCGATCGCGGTCGCCTCCTCCCGGCCCACGCCCGGCAGCGCCGCAACACGGTCGTGCCGGAGAAAGCGGACGAGCAGCAACGCGACGTAGTCCACGAGCGCGGGATCGACCACCCCGAGCCGCGTGCAAAACGCGTATTCCGTCAGGCCGCGGAAGAATCGATCGACGTCGGCGGGGTCGCGTGGGGAGAACATGGCACAGCCTCGCTGGGGGCACGCCTCCTGTTGATACGAACCTTTATAGGCTTCGGTTCCGGCTCCCGGCCATCTGAAATTTTCCGTTGCCTGACCGGCTGCGGATCAGGAGCGGACGGCGGCCACGAGGCCGGCGACGAACCCCTCGACCTCCCCCTGCAGGGCGGACGTCGGCCGGTCGGCGGCGGCATCGAGCAGGCGGACGAGGGCCGACCCCACGATCACGCCGTCGGCCACCTCGGCCACCTGCCGGGCCTGCTCGGGCCCCGAGATCCCGAAGCCGACCATGATCGGCACGTCGGTCTTCGTCCGCAGCCACTGCACCCGCTCGATCAGACCGGGGGGCAGGTCGGTGCGGGCCCCTGTCACGCCCGCCACCGACACACAATACAAAAAACCGGTCGAGCGGGCGGCGATCTGCGCAGCCCGCTCGGGCGGCGTGGTCGGCGTCACGAGTCGCACGAGCGCCAGCCCGGCGGCACGGCAGGCCTGGTCGAGATCATCCGATTCCTCGAGCGGCAGGTCGGGCACGACGAAGCCGGCCAGGCCGGCGGCCACCGCATCGGCCACGAACCGGCCGATGCCGCGCCGGTAGATCACGGCATAACTCCCCATCGCCACTAGCGGCATCGACACCCTGGCCGCCGCCTGCTTCGCCGCGCCGAACACGCCGTCGAGCGTGATCCCGGCATTCAGGGCCCGGGTGTAGGAAGACTGGATCACCGGCCCATCGGCGATCGGATCGCTGTAGGGAACACCCAGTTCGCAGAGCGAACCCCCGGCCCGGTCGATCGCCTCGATCACCGCCACCGTGGTGGCGACGTCGGGATCACCGACCGTGACGAAGGGCGCGACGGCCTTGCGGCCTGCGGCACGGTTGGCGGCGAAGATGGCGGCGAGGCGGGCGACGCCGCTCTCCGCGGCGACCGATGGGGCGTGCATGCGTCAGCTCCTGCCGCCGTCGGCCGTTAGCCCGCGCAACCGGGCGATCTCCGCCGCATCCTTGTCGCCCCGGCCGGAGAGGCAGACGACGATGATCTCGTCGGCCGGCCGCGTGGCGGCCTCGCGGACCGCCCAGGCGAGGGCGTGCGAGGTTTCGAGGGCGGGAAGAATCCCCTCACGCCGGGCGACGAGGTCGAAGGCGTCGAGGGCCTCGGCGTCGGTGACGTTCGTGTATTCCACGCGGCCGAGGTCGCGCCAGAAGGCGTGCTCCGGCCCAACGCCGGGATAGTCGAGGCCAGCCGACACCGAATGCACGTCGGCCGTTTGCCCGTCCGCATCCTGAAGCACGTAACTCAGGCTGCCATGGAGGATGCCGGGGCTGCCGAAGCTCAGGCTGGCGGCATGATCGCCGGGGCTGCCCGAGCGACCGCCCGCCTCGACGCCCACGAGCCGCACGCCCTCGTGGTCGACGAACGGATGAAACATCCCCGCCGCGTTGCTGCCGCCGCCGACGCAGGCGACCACGGCTTCGGGCAGCCGGCCGAACTGCCGGCGGCACTGCTCGACAGTCTCCCGGCCGATCACGGACTGGAAGTCGCGGACGATCCGCGGGAAGGGATGTGGGCCGACCACCGAGCCGATGATGTAGTGCGTCGTCTCGACCGAGCCCATCCAGTCGCGCATCGCCTCGTTGATCGCATCGCGGAGCGTGCGCGAGCCGCTCTCGACGGGCCGGACCTCGGCCCCCATGAGCCGCATGTTGCGGACGTTGGGCGCCTGCCGGCGCACGTCCTCGGACCCCATGTAGACCACGCACTCGAGGCCGAACCGGGCACAGGCCGTGGCGGTGGCCACGCCGTGCTGGCCGGCGCCGGTCTCGGCGATGATCCGGCGCTTGCCCATCCGGATCGCGAGCAGCCCCTGGCCGAGCGTGTTGTTGATCTTGTGGGCGCCGGTGTGGTTGAGATCCTCGCGCTTGAGGTAGATCCGGGCGCCGCCGGCATAGTCGGTCAGCCGCTCGGCGAAGAGCAGGGGAGTGGGGCGGCCGACGAAGGCGGAGAGCAGGCCGTCGAGCTCCGCGGTGAACGACGGGTCGGCGATCGCCTCGCCGTAGGCCTGCTCGAGCTGGTCGAGGGCCGCGGAGAGCGTCTCCGGCACGTAGCGGCCGCCGAACTGACCGAACCTGCCCAGGGCGTCGGGAACGAGCGAGAGGGATGGGGGAGTCACTGACGGAGGCACCCTGGGGCCGCACGGCGAACGAAGCCCGCGAGCTCCGGCACCGGCCGGTTTCCGCGGACGCTCAGATTGTAGCCGCTGGCGGCGGTGCTACCATCGCGACGGCTTCTCGTGTCGCGGTCCCGGGAGCGAACCCAGCGCCGATGCCCGAACTCCCCGAAGTCGAGACGATGCGGCGCGGGATCGGCTTCCTGGCCGGCCGGCGGATCGCCGCGGCCGAGTTTCCCCGCGGCCCCGTGCGGCCGATCCTCGTCGAGCCGCGGCCCGCCACCGTCGTTCGACAGATCGTCGGCCGGACCGTCGGCGGCGTCGAGCGCCGCGGCAAGCGGATCCTCATCGGCATCGCCGCGGCGGCCGGCCGGCCCCGGCAGTGGCTCGTCATCGAACCGCGGATGACCGGCCGGTTCGCGACCACGACGCCACCGACCGCCGGCCATGTGCGGCTGGTGCTCCGCCTGGCGGTGCATGCCGACCTGCCTGCCGCGGTCGTTTGCTTCTGGGACCTGCGCGGCCTGGGAACGATCCGGCTCGTCGATGACCGGGGTCTGGAGAGGCTCTGCGGTCCGGACCGGCTCGGTCCCGACGGCCTGACGGTGACCGCGGCCGACCTCGTCACCGGGCTGGGCGACTCGCGCCGCGCGGTCAAGGTCGCGCTCCTCGACCAGCGGTCCGTGGCCGGCATCGGCAACATCTACGCCGCGGAGATCCTCCATCGCGCCGGCATCGACCCGCGCAGCACGTGCCGGCGGCTCGGCGCGGAGGCCTGGGAACGACTCGCCCGGGAGACCCGCCGCGTCCTCGCCGCAGCGGTGCGGTGCGAGGGATCGTCGATCGGCGACGAGACGTACAAGACGGCCGACGACCGGCCAGGCCGGTTCCAGCGCCGGCATCGCGTCTACGGCCGGGCCGGGATGCCGTGCGTCGGCTGCGGCACGTCCGTCGTGCGGATCGTCCAGGCGCAGCGATCGACGTTCTTCTGCCCACAGTGCCAACGCCGCCCCGGCGCACGTCCCGCGCGGCGGTCAAAGTTGCCCCGCGCCGGCCGCATGGCGTAGCCTGAACATCCCGGCTCCGTTCAGGGGCGATCACGAAAGGATGACCGATGAGCACATTCCCCGCACACGAGCGGTCCGCCAATCTGACCCGGCGCCGACTGATCGGCTCGACGGCGGCAGCCGCCGGCGGCCTGGCACTGGGCGCGGTCGGTCCGCACGGCAGCGCCGAGACACCCCCGGCAGCAGGCCGTCCCTCGGCCGAGACGCTCGCCGCCCGGCTGCACGCGTCGCTCGCGCCCGGGCAACGGGAGAAGATCTGCTTTCCGTGGGACTACCGGCATCCGAAATACGGCCTGCTCCGCACCCGGATCGGCAACAACTGGAACGCGACCGAGCCGGAGGTGGCCAGCGACTTCTTCACGAAGGACCAGCAGCGGCTCGTCCGCGAGATCTTCGAGCAGCTCATCGAGCCCGACTGGCACGCCCGCTTCGACAAGCAGCTCGAGGACGACGCCGGCGGCTTCGGCCAGAGCCAGTCGATCGCCCTGATCGGCGCGCCGGGCAACGGGGGCAAGTTCCAGTTCCTGCTCACCGGGCGGCACATGACGCTGCGCTGCGACGGCGACGCGGCCGAGCACGTCGCCTTCGGCGGCCCGATCTTCTATGGCCACGACGCCGGCAGCTTCAACGAGGGGCCGAAGCACGAGGGGAACGTCTTCTGGCCGCAGGCGGTCGCCGCCAACCGCGTGTACGCGATGCTCGACGGAAAGCAGCAGGCCAAGGCGCTGGTGGACGCGCTGCCTGCCGAGAACGCGGTCGCGTTCCGCGGCGCCGACGGCCTGCCGCCCGGCATTCCGCTGGCCGACCTCGCGCCCGACCAGCGGGCCGAGGTCGAGAAGGTGCTCTCCATCCTCCTCGAACCCTTCCGGACCCGCGATCGCGACGAGGTCCGGGGCTGCCTCGCCAAGCAGGGAGGGCTCGACCGCTGCCGGCTCGCTTTCTACAAGCAGGGAGACATCGGCAACGACCAGGTCTGGGACTGCTGGCGGCTGGAAGGTCCGGCGTTCGTCTGGTACTTCCGCGGCGCGCCGCACGTCCACGTCTGGGTGAACGTCGCCGACACACCCGAGATCGCGACCAATGCCTGACGGCTCCGGCCGCTCCGTCGACTGCTGCATCGTCGGCGGCGGCATCATCGCCCTGTCGATCGCGCGGGAACTTGCCGGCCGCGGCCTGCGTGTCAGGGTCCTGGCCCGGGGACCAGCCCGCGAGACAGCCTCCTGGGCGGCGGTCGGCATCTTTCCCCCCGCGCCGCGTTACCCCGGCTGTCCGCCCAACGCCGCGCTCACCGCCTGGAGCGACGACCTGCACCGCACCTGGGCCGCCGACCTGCTCGCCGAGACCGGTATCGACAACGGCCTGCGCCGCTGCGGCGGCCTGCACCTGGCGGCGACCGAGGCGGACCGCGACCGGCTCCGGGGTGTGGCGGCCGAATGGCGGGCCAAGCGTACGCGGTGCGAACTGCTCGGCCCCGACGACGTCGCCGCCTGCGAGCCGGCGCTCAGGCATGCCGTCGAGCGGGCCGCGATCGCGGGGGGATTGCTTCTCCCGGACGAGCAGCGGATTCGTCCGCCGCGACACCTCCAGGCCCTGGAGCGATCGTGCCTTGGTCGCGGCGTGACGATCACCCGCGGCGCGTCGGCCCGCGAGTTCGTGCGCCGTGGCGGGCGGGTCGAGGCGGTGATCGCCGACGTGGATGGGCATGCGGAGCGGGTGGACGCGGGGGCGTTCGTGCTCGCCGCCGGGGCCTGGACCGGCGGGCTGGCCGCCGGCCTCGGTGCAGCCGTGGAGACGCGGCCGATCCGCGGCCAGATCGTGCTTCTCGAATTGCCGCGGCAGGTGCTGACGCGGATCGTGAACAGCGGACTCGACTACCTCGTGCCGCGCGAGGATGGCCACCTGCTCGTCGGCTCGACGATCGAGGATGCGGGCTTCGAGCCGGTGACGACGCCCGACGCCATCGCCCGCCTGCGCCACCTGGCCCGCGACCTGCTGGGCCCGATCGCCGACCGGCCGCCGGCGGCCGTCTGGGCCGGACTACGGCCCGGCTCCGCCGACGGCACGCCGTTCATCGGCAGGCTTCCCGGACTCGACAACACGGTCATCGCCACGGGGCATTTCCGGGCGGGCCTGCACCAGTCGCCGGCCACCGCCATGATGGTCGCCGACATCCTCACCGACCGCCCCTGTCAGCTCGATCCCGCCCCGTTCGCCCCCGACCGCGGGCCGACGGCGCCGACCGCCGACTCGGTGGCGACCTACCTAGCCCGCGCCGCAGCGGCGACGGGCGCCTGACGCGGCCGGTCCTGCGATCAGGCCGCCTGGAGAAGGAGGCGGCGATGAATCTGCTCGACGTCGGCGACCGAGAGGCTGCCGTCGGACCTGCTGTCGGCCACGACCGCGGCGAGTTCACCGAGTTTCAGTGCCGCCCGGGGGATGCCCGCCGCGATCTCGTGGATCGTCCGGGCGACGTCGGCGAACTCTGGCCCGTCGGCGACCCGCGGCAGCAGCGGCTCGAGCAGGCGGCTGGTCTCCGCTGCCGAGAAGGGATGGAGCGTGGCCCGCAGCGTCACCATTCGCTCCACCGCGCGGTCCCGCGAGACGAGCGTCAAGAGCCGCCCCTCGCCGCCAAACACGACCGCCGCGCCGGGCCGCCGTCTGCCGGCGGCGGCGAGCAGCTGGCCGAGGGCCGGGGCATCGACGTCGTGCGCGTCGTCGGCGACGACGACGTCGGGCAGAGCGTCGACGTCGTCCGCGCGGGCCAGCCAGTCGGCGAGCCGCATGCAGGCGCACGACCGCCCGCCCCGAATCTGGCCGGCCGCGAGGCAGGCGAGGACCCTCGTCTTGCCGGTGCCGGGCGGGCCGCAGAGGACCGCGAGGCTCCCTGGAGATGCGACGCCACAGGCAAGCTTGGCCAGCGCTGCCCGCTGGCCATCGATAAGCGTCGACGCGTCGGTGTCGTTCTTCATGCCGTTGCCATGGGTTCGGATGCCGGTGCGAACGACACGACCTCGCCCAGCACCTCGATGCCGAGTGATTCGAGGACCACCTCACGGGCCGGAGCCGGTTGTCGGTCGGCGCGGCGCACGAGGATCGCCGCCTCGCAGCCGAGGCTCGCCACGATGAGACGCTGCCGCCGGATCGGCCCCGGAGGAAACCAGATGCCCGCGTCGACGATGACGATCCGCTTGTCGTGGGTCGGCTCGACCGAGCCGCCGATCTGCTCAGGTCCGATCTCGACGACGTCGCGCCCGCGGGCGCGGAGGACGTGGACGAGTCCGGCCACGAGCGTGCTGCGTCCCTCGCCCCGCTCGGCACCGGTGACGGCGATCACACGCCGGCCCCGGCTCCGCGCTCCCTCCACGGTCTCAGCCAGCCGGTTCCACTGCGGCCGCGCGGCCGCGAGCAACTGCTCGAGAACCGATCCCCTCATCACGCTGGCGGGCGTTGGCTCGGGAATCGACGACGCGACGCACGCCGGCACGGGCTGACCGTGAGCCGCCACCAGCGGTTCGGGCCTTGAATCCGACGCATGAACGGCGGAGGGTGGCCCCGCGTCCTGCCCCCAGCGGCCCAGGAAGGCGGCGTCGATCGCGTCGATGCTCATCGCGGCGTCGTTCCGGAGGGGGCGGTGAACGGGGGCGGCTCCGAGGCCAGGCGCGGGGCCGGATGTCGGCGGCCGAGGCCCGGCCGCTCACCGATCGCGACGAACGTCCAGACGACGGCGGCCACGATGGCGAGCGTCACGACCGACCACGTGGGAAACATCGACTTCTTGTGACGGCGATTCTGCGAACGCTTCGGCGGAACGCACGCGACCCGCTCCGGCGTCGGCCCCGATCGGGCACACGTCCCGGCAGCCGGCGACGGCACGGCACGATCCGGCGACACGTCTGGAAATTCAGCGATCACGCGCATGCCCCGCCCCCCCGCAGGCAGTGCATCGTCCCGCCCCGGCCACGGGCTTGAGTGCCCGCGTTGCCGGTGGAAAGGGGGCGCGAAAGCCCGCAACCCCCGAACGGGAAGCCGCACAGTATGCCCCGCTTTCCCCGCCCGCCTATGATGCTGCCGGGGTGAGCGTGACGATATCCGGACGGCGTTCGCACGACCGGGCGTCATGAGAACCATCCAGCCGGGCCGGCAGCGCCGGCTTTCGGCACCTGCCCGCTGCCGTTGATTCTTCTGGAAGGAAAACCCGTCCGACCCGCCATGACGACCGCCACCAATGCCACGGCCGACCTGCTCCGCGCCGCTCTCGACAATCGGATCCTGATCCTCGACGGCGCCATGGGCACGATGGTCCACCAGCTGGGCCTCGACGAGAACGGCTTCCGCGGCAGCCTTTTTGCCGATCATCACCGCGACCTGAAGAACTGCATCGACGTCCTCGCCCTCACCCAGGGGAAGGCGATCCAGGGCATCCACGCCGCCTATCTGGAGGCCGGCGCCGACATCGTCGAGACCAACACGTTCGGGGCCACGAGCGTGGCCCTGGCGGACTTCGGCCTCCAGCACCACACCCGCGAACTGAACCTGGCGGCGGCCAAACTCGCCCGGGCGGCGGCCGACGCCGCCACGGCCCGGACGCCCGACAGGCCCCGGTTCGTGGCCGGCTCGATCGGTCCGACCAACAAGCAGTTGTCGATCGCCGGCAACGTTGCCGACCCCGGCCACCGCGACGTCACCTTCGACCAGATGGTGGCTGCCTACCGGGAGCAGATCGAGGCCCTGATCGACGGAGGCGTCGACATCCTCCTCGCCGAGACCGCCTTCGACACGCTCGTGCTCAAGGCCTGCCTGCATGCCATCGAACGGGTGTTTTCCGACCTCGGCCGGACGCTGCCGGTGATGGCCTCGTTCACGATCTTCGAGGGAGGGCGGACGCTCTCCGCGCAGACGGTCGAGGCCTGCTGGACGAGCATCTCCCACATCGACCTCGTCAGCGTCGGCATCAACTGCGCCCTCGGGCCGGAAAAGCTCCGCACCCATGTCGCCGACCTGTCCCGGATCACGCCCCGGCCGGTGAGCTGCTACCCCAACGCCGGCCTCCCCAACGCCCTCGGCGGCTTCGACGAGACGCCGGAGATGATGGCCGGCGTGCTCGAGGAGTTCGCCCAGGCGGGCTGGCTGAACATCGTGGGCGGCTGCTGCGGCACGACGCCGGCCCACATCGGCGCTATCGCCGGCGTCATGAAGAACTACCCGCCGCGCCGGCCCGCGCCGCCGCCGCGGAGGAGCCGCTACTCCGGCCTGGAGATGCTCGAACTGCGGCCCGAGAGCAGCTTCACGATCGTCGGCGAGCGGACCAACGTCACCGGCTCACGGGCCTTCGCCCGGCTCGTCAAGGAGGAGCGATACGAGGAGGCGCTCGGCGTCGCCCGGCAGCAGGTCGAGAACGGCGCCAACATCATCGACGTCAACGTCGACGAGGGGATGCTCGACGGCGTGCAGGTGATGACGAAGTTCCTCACGCTGCTCTCCAGCGAGCCGGAGATCTCGCGGGTGCCGATCATGATCGACTCCTCGCGGTTCGAGGTCCTCGAGGCGGGCCTGAAGTGCGTCCAGGGGAAGGGGATCGTCAACTCGATCAGCCTCAAGGAGGGGGAGGAGACGTTTCTCGAGCACGCTCGGATCGTCCGCAGCCACGGGGCCGCGGTTGTCGTCATGGCCTTTGACGAGGAGGGGCAGGCAACCGACGTGGAACGCCGGGTGGCGATCTGCACACGGGCCTACCGGCTGCTCACGGAGCGGGCCGGCTTCCCCCCCGAGGACATCATCTTCGACCCCAACATCCTCACCGTGGCGACGGGCATCGAGGAGCACAACCGTTACGCCCTGAACTTCCTCGAGGCCACGCGGCGGATCAAGGAGGCGATGCCGGCGGTCAAGGTCTCGGGCGGCGTGAGCAACATCTCCTTCTCCTTCCGCGGCAACGAGGTCGTCCGCGAGTCGATGCACTCCTGCTTCCTGTACCACGCCATCCGGGCCGGCATGGAGATGGGGATCGTCAACGCCGGCCAGCTGGCGGTGTACGAGGAGATCACACCCGAGCTTCGCGAGCGGATCGAGGACGTGCTCTTCGACCGCCGCCCCGATGCGACGGAGCGGCTCGTCGAGTTCGCCGAGACGGTCAAGGGGCAGGGCGGCGGGGCGGGACCGCAGGCCGACGCCTGGCGCAGCCTCGACGTCGAGGCCCGGCTGACCCATGCGCTCGTCAAGGGAATCGCCGACTTCGTCGAGGTCGACGTGGAGGAGGCCCGGCAGCACTACGCGGCGAGCCTGGAGATCATCGAAGGGCCGCTGATGCGCGGCATGCAGACGGTCGGCGACCTGTTCGGCGAGGGGAAGATGTTCCTCCCGCAGGTCGTGAAGAGCGCCCGCGTCATGAAGCGGGCCGTGGCCCACCTCCTTCCCCACATGGAGGCGGAGCGGCTCGCGGCCGGGACGGCCCAGCAGAAACGCGGCCGGGTGCTGATGGCCACGGTCAAGGGGGACGTGCACGACATCGGCAAAAACATCGTGGGCGTCGTCCTCGGCTGCAACGGCTACGAGGTGGTCGACCTGGGCGTGATGGTGCCGTGCACGAAGATCATCGCGGAGGCGATCCGCACCGAGGCCGACGTCGTCGGGCTGTCGGGCCTGATCACGCCGAGCCTCGACGAGATGGTGCAGGTGGCCCGGGAGTTCGAGCACGAGGGGCTGAAGATGCCGCTTCTCATCGGCGGGGCGACGACCTCGGCCCGGCACACGGCCGTGAAGATCGCGCCGCAGTACTCGGGCCCCGTGGTTCACGTCAACGACGCCTCGCGGGCCGCCGGCGTCGTCGAGAAGCTGCTCAACCCCAACGCCCGCGACGAGTTCGTGCAGGCCACGCGGGCCGCCCAGACCCGCGACGTGGAGAACTTCAAACGCCGCCAGGAGACGAAACTCGTCGGCTACGCCGACGCCTGCGCGAAACGCTGGACCACCGACTGGGCGACGGCCCCGATCGCCGTGCCCGAGTTCCTCGGCGTGCGGACGCTCGACCCGGTGCCGCTCGCGGAACTCGTGCCGTTCATCGACTGGTCGCCGTTCTTCCTCTCCTGGGAGCTGAAGGGGAAGTACCCGGCGATCTTCGCCGATCCGACTGTCGGGGAGGAGGCGCGGAAACTGCACCGCGACGCCCTGCAGATGCTGGAGCGGATCGTTCGCGACGGGACGCTCGTGTCGAAGGCGGCCTACGGCTTCTTCCCGGCCAACTCCCGTGGCGACGACGTGGTCCTGTTCACGGACGAGTCGCGGACCACGGAACTCGGCCGCGTGCACACGCTCCGCCAGCAGTGGGAGCGGAAGGGGCAGGACGTGTTCCACGCCCTCGCCGACTTCGTGGCCCCGGTGGACAGCGGCCGGGCTGACTACATCGGCGCCTTCGCCTGCACGGCGGGGCACGGCTGCGACGCGCTCTGCCTGGAATACGACCGCGGGCACGACGACTACTCCTCGATCCTCGCCAAGGCGCTCGCCGACCGGCTGGCGGAGGCCTGCGCCGAGTGGCTGCACGCCCGGGCCCGGCGTGAGTGGGGCTTCGGCCACGACGACGGCCTTTCCAACGAGGACCTGATCGAGGAGCGCTACCGGGGCATCCGGCCGGCGCCCGGCTATCCGGCCTGCCCGGATCACACGGAAAAGGGGGCCCTGTTCGCCCTCCTCGACGCCGAGGAACGGGCGGGAATGACACTCACGGAGAGTTTCGCGATGCTGCCGGCGGCGAGCGTCAGCGGACTCTACTTCGCCCACCCGGAAAGCCGATATTTCGCGGTGGACCGGATCACCCGCGAGCAGGTCGAGTCGTACGCCCGTCGGAAGGGGATGCCCGTGGCCGAGGTCGAGCGCTGGCTGGCGCCGAACCTCGGCTACGACGCCTGACGCGGCCGGCCGGCCGAAGTGGATCGCCGGAGCCCGGCGGGGGTTCCGGCTGGAAGTGAGGCTGGCGGCATGGCAGGGGAGCGGACGACGGACGGCGCGGAAAAACCGCGGCCGCGGACGCGGCGGGTGATCGTCGATCCCGGCGGCGGCGGGGCCGATCCGGCCGCTACGGCGATCCTCGTGGAGCGGTTCCTGGCCTACGTGCGGCACGAGCGCGGCCTGGCGACGAACACGCAGGCGGCGTATCGGCGCGACCTCCGCGACTTCACCGGCTGGCTCAAGGGCAGGGCACCGGGCAGCCTGTCGGTTCGCGACCTCGGCGACTACTTCGCGTTCCTCTCCGGCCGCGGCCTGGCCCGGGCGAGCGTGGCCCGGCAGGCGGCCACGCTGCGCACGTTCTTCGCGTTCCTGCAGCTCGAGGGGATCGTGGCGGAGAGCCCGGCCGACCTGATCAGCGCCGCCAAGCGTGATGACGCGATCCCCGGCTCGCTCGCGCCGGAGCAGGTCGACCGGCTGCTCGACGCGCCCGAGCGACACGCCCCGCGCGGCTTGCGCGACCGGGCGCTCTTGGAACTGCTCTACGCCACCGGCTGCCGGGCCTCGGAGGTGTCGTCGCTCCGGCTCGTCGACGTCCATCTCGAGGAACGGTTTTGCACCTGCCGGGGCAAGGGCGGAAAGGAGCGGGTCGTGCCGCTCGGCGGGCGGGCGATCGCGGCGATCCGCGCCTGGCTCGCCGGCCCGCGGCCTGAGTTCGCGGCCCGGGCTGGGGCCGCGCCGCCGTGGGCGATCCTCTCGGCCCGCGGCAACCGGCTGTCGCGGATGCGGATCTGGGAAATCGTCCGCGAGCAGGCCGACCGGGCCGGCATCCCCCCCGACATTGGCCCGCACACGCTCCGCCACAGCTTCGCGACCCACCTCGTGGCCGGCGGCGTCGACCTGCGGCACGTGCAGGAGATGCTCGGCCACGCGAGCATCGCCACGACCCAGCGCTACACCCACGTCGACGCCGACCGACTGAAGAGCGTGCACGCCAAGTTCCACCCGCGCCGCTGACAACGCCGTGGATCGCGCCTGCGAGGCCCTCCTGGCCCGCGCAGGCTTACGCTCGGCGGGGCGAAGCCAAGGTTCGCCGCGCCGCCCGGCATCCTGCCGGGCGAGGGAATCGCTGCGCACACCGGGGAGCCGGTCGGAGGCACGTGCAGGAGCTCGGGGCTGCCCGTGCCCCGGGAGCCGGCGTGTGCCGACAAGCGCAGACAGGATGTCGAAGCGCAGTCGGCATCGAGTGAGCGGATGCCAGGAGGGCATCCGCGAACGTCCGGCGACGGGGCATGGGCAGCCCCGAGCGAGTTGGGCGAGCACCGCCACAGGCCCGCCGTCAGCGGCCGGGCTTCTTCGGCGGCGTGAACTTGATCTTTTTCACCAGGTCGATCACCTGGCCGTCCCCTTGGGGAACACCCGAGACGTAGCTGATCGCCTTGATGACGTTGCCATACTTCAGCCCGTAGTCGCAGTCGAGCTCGACCTCGGTGTTGTCGGCGCCGCCGGGCCCCTGGTTCACCCCCACGACGCCGATGACCTTCTGCCGCAGTTGCTCGAAGTCGGCGACCGGGCCGCCGTTGAGGGTGATTCCCGTCAACTCCCCGGCCGCGTCGGCCTTCATCTGCACCCGCATCACCGTCGGCGGGGCGGCGTCGATGTCGACCTTGCCGGCACCGAGCGGCATCTTGATGTCGAAATCCCCCTCCACGATCACGCTCTTGAGCGTGAGCATGAAGAACGTGATCAGCTGGAACACGACGTCGATCATCGGCGTCATGTCGATGGCGATCTTGTCGGCCAGCTGGGACTCACGCTTCGCCATGGCACTCCTCCACGGGCCCTCACCGGGCCCGGCTCACCGCTTGCCGCTCTCGTCGTACTCCGCGCGGAGCACGAATTTCGTGAACGTCTTCTCCTGGCAGATCTTGATCAGATCCTGGACCTCGCCGGTCGGCACCCGCGTGTCGCCGCGGATGATCACCGTGGCATCGCCCGGATCCCGCCCCGCCTCCCGGAGCACGCGGGCCTCCTGGTCGAGAAACGCCCCCATCCCGGACACCGGGATCTTCTCCCCGTTGTAGATGACCTTCGTCCGCTCGCCATCCTGGCTGTCAGGCCAGAGCTGCAGCGTGATCGGATCCTCCGAGGCCGCCTCGGCCGGCTTCGCCAGTTGGCTGGCCGGCAGCTGGACACGGTCGTCCTGGACGGCGGTGGAGAAGTTGAGCGTGAAGATGAAGAACGTGATCAGCTGAAACGTCACGTCGATCATCGGCGTCATGTCGATGTCGGTGTTCGACGGCCCTCCGTTGCTCCTGCGCGCCATGCGACTGCCTCTCTCTCAGGAAACCCGAATGGCGGTCACTTCTTGCCGATGCTCTGGAACCGGGCCATGAGCCGGGAACTCTCCCCGGCCACGTCGTCGTTGAACCGCTGCAGCCAGTTCTTGAAGAGCGCGAAGCAGGCAATGGCGGGGATCGCGAGCCAGAGCCCGATGAGCGTCGTCACGAGGGCCTGCGAGATGCCGACGGCGAGTTCGCTCGGCTTGGGGGCGGTGTCCGAGGTGGCGATCTTCATGAACGCCGCCACCATCCCGTCCACCGTGCCGAGGAGGCCGAACATCGGCGCCAGGGCGCCGATGAGCGACACATAGCTGATCTTGTGCTCGAGTTTCATCGCCTGGTCGCCGGCCGCGGCGTCCATCGCCTCGACGGCGGCGGGATAGCCCGACTGCAGCTTCCCCATGCCGGCCGCGAGCACGTGGCCCATATAAGAATCGTCGTTCTTCGCCAGGTCGAATGCCTGCTGATATTCCTTGTTGTCGAGGTTGGCCTCGAACTGCTGCACGAGCGCTGGGGGGATGAGCACCTGCTTCCGAAACTGCAGGAAGCACATCACGAGCATCGCCACCAGCGAGAAGGAAAGAAGGAGGAAAATGATGATGTACTTGATGCCGAGCGCCTCGGCGAGGAACACGAGGTAACTTTTTTCCTTGGCCGTCGACTTCCCGTCGCCCTCACTCTCGCTCTCGTCCTGGGCGACGGCGACGGCCGGTGCGACCGCGAGCGGGGCGACCGTGGCCGCGGCCCAGGGAGCGGCCAGGCAGGCCGCCAATGCCAACCGGCCGAGCCACGAACGGCCCAGCCACCGCCCACCGTCCCGCACTGCCAACTCCATGTGCATCTCCTCGAAGAAAACTTGTTGTATCGAAGAAAACCTGCCGTGAATCCCTGCCCTCGCGGCCGCCAACGGCTGGCGGCCGGTTCCGCATCGTTCCGCGCGCCCTTGTCAGGGGGTGGCCGCGCCCCCCTTGAGTTTCCTGAGCCACGGGCTGTTCGGATAGGTCGATTCCAGCTGCTCCTGCGCCTCCCGGGCACGCTCGGCGAAATTGCCCCGCTTCCAAAGCTCCACGAGGTTGAACAGCGCCTCCTCGCGATTCTGCGGGTTCGAGTTGTACACCAGATCGACCGTCAGGTACGAGATCAGGGCGTCCTGATCCTTCCCCGCCGCCCTGAAGGCCTCGCCGAGGACGTTGTAACCGCGGCCCAGCAGATCCCCCTCCTCGGGGTCTGAGCTGCGCAGAATCCCCTGCACCATGTCGATCGCCTCCTTGGCTTTCGACTGCCGTGCCATGCAGCGGGCGATGCCCAGCTCCGCCTCCCGCTTCTGGCGGGCGCTGGCATCATCCTTGGCATCGGTCTCGATCCTCGTGGCGGCCGTGTACTCCGCCATCGCCTCGGCAAACTTGCCCTGTTCGAAGAGCAGACCGCCGCGGGCGGCCTTGCCGCGGACCTGGAACGCCGGGGGCGCCTTGTCGAAGGGGACGTAGGCCTTGGCCGCCTCGTCGAACTTTCCGCCCCGGGAGAGGATCCGGCCGCTCAGTTCGTGCATGAAGAACGCATGGTGGCTGCTCGCGCCGAGCTTTGCGATGTAGTCGCGTACGGCCTTTTCGGCCGTGCCGAGCTGGGCGCCCCCCGCCTGCAGCCCCTTGAGCCCCTCGGTAGCCGCCTTGACAAAGGTGAATTCGTCGCGGATGAGTTGGTCGGCACCCTCGAGTTCCTCGGGCGTGATCTTCTTGAGGTCCTCTTCCGCCTGGGGGGCATTTCCATTGAGCACTCCACGCCGGGCCGCCTTCATGGATGGCGGCTCGGCATCGAACTCGACATTGGCAATCCGTTCGATGGGAAACCTCTTGTCGCCGAGTTCCACATTCAGCGGCGATACGGCGCTGATTCCACCAGCCAACGCCTTTGCGCCGTCGTTGAAGACCACCGTGCCCGGAACCTGGGCCGCGGCAGTTGCCGCCATCAGGGCATGCACGAGGCACGCCGCAGCGACCGCTCCGGCGCGGACGCCCTGCCGAACCCGCCTGTCGTCGCTCGCCTTCATGCCTGCCAACCTGCCTTTCGGTCCTGCGTCACCCACGATGCACCTCGCTCCACCGTCCCACGTCACCTCGTCGCCGTCGCGCGGGCCTCCTGGTCGTCCACGTCCTTGAAGCCGCCGGGATTGGCCACGCCCTGAAGCTTCTGAATCTCGCGGAGCAGGGCGTCGAACCGCTTGCGCGACGCATCGCCGCCGAGCGCGGGATAGAGCTTCCGCGTCTTGATGATGACGTCGGCCGCGTCCGCCAGCAGCTTGTCCTTCTTGGCCTGCTCCTTCCCATCCAACTGCGACCGGGCCACCATGCAGCGGGATGTCCGCAGCCGCGCGTCGTAGAACACCTCGTCGGCCCGGCCCCCGGTGCCCACCTGCCTGGCGACCTTTCCCGCCAGGTTGCCCCAGCCCCAGATGCCCGCGGCCTTGCGGCCGACGACCGCCTCGCCGAGCAGCCTGTCGGCGGAGGCCAGCTTTTCCTTGTCGCCGCCGGCGTCAGCCACGGCCTTCCGACCGGTCGCCTCCAAGAGTTCGGCGGCTTCGATCTGCGCGTCGAGCAGATTTTGCCGCTTGGCGTCGGAGAAGATCCAGTCGATGTGCGTCTGGGCCTCGTCGAACCGCTCTCGCTCGCGGAGCACGCCCGCGATCTTGAACCGGATCTGGGGCTCGTACTCGGCGACCTCCGCGCCCCCCTTCTTGAGCAGGTTGTCGAAGACGGCAGCGGCCCGGTCGAGGTACGCCTTGGCCTTGTCCTTGGCGACGATCGCACCCAGGCCCTTGCCGGAGCCGAGTGTCAGGTAGGTCGACGCCACCCAGAACTGCGAGCTGATCTTCTCGTCCCGCTCGGCGACCTTGTCGAGAAACTGCTCGAAGCCGATGAGGATCCGCGCCGCCTTCTCGCGCGCTTCGGCCGTGACGGCCTTGCCCCCCGCCAGCGCATCGAGCTGCCCTTGGAGTTCGAGCCCCATCCGCCGGTACAGATCCGTGAGTTTGCCCGGTTCGCCCGCCACCTTCTCGAGCAGCGCCATGCACTGCTGCGCTTTCTCGGTTTCCTGGGCGAGGATGAAGGACCGCAGCGACACGACGAGCGCGGCTTCGGCGAGCCGCCCCTCGCTGAACTCGGGCTTGCCGGCGGAAACCACCGTCCACGGCCCGAACCGGGGATGCTCGAGGAGCGCCTGGGCCGCCTTGATGTCACCGTCGTCGATGAAGATGTTGGCTCGTGACAGCGCCGCGTTCACCAATCCGGGCGTAACCGCCCCGTCCTCGCCGGCCGCGGCTAGCCCGTCGTCGAGCGACTTCGACGCCTTCGACTTCCAGGCTCCGATCCTTTCGGCCCCGGGCCGGTCTGACTCGTCGAGCTGCCGCTTGAGCTGCACCTCGCGCCACAGCGCCACGCCGGCACGCTGGAGCACGTCCGCCCGCCCCGCGGAATCGGCCGGCACGCCGTCGATCAGGGCCACGATCTTGTCCGGATCACCGCTCTCCGAGGCCGCCTGCACGAGCACGCCTACGGCATCGGCGGCCACCGCTTCGTTCGGATAGGCCTGGAGGGCGTAGCGAGCGAAGGCCTCGCGCCGCCGGCTGGCAGATTCCTTCCACTCGCCGTTCCCCTGCCGCGACAGCTGGTCGAGCGAGGCCAGCACGATTCGCGCGGACTGGGGGGAGCCGGCCGCCCGCGGATACTTCTCGGCGATGAAGCCGGCGAGCGCCACCGCGTCGTGAAACCGCCGGGCGTCATAGAGCAGGCTGGCCATGATCGAGCGGGCCCGGTTCACGTCGCCGATCTCGACGCCGCGGGACCGGTCGATCGCCTGGCCGAGCAACTGCAGCGCCTTGTCTCGCGACGCGGCTGCGGCGGCCGCCACGGCAGCCGCCGCAGCCGCGTCGCCGGCGGCGGTCAGCGAGCTCGCCTCCTCCTTCTTGGCCCGCATCAGCGCCAGTTCGCCGTTGGCGTCGGCGAGCAGCGTGGCGAACGTCGCCTCCTCCTCCTGACCCACCGGCAGGTCCTTGCCGAGCTTGGCGGCCAGTTCCCTCGCTTCCTTGGAGAACTCCTTCCCCACGCGGGCCACCTCCATCGCCAATTTCTTGGCATCCCGCTGCAGTCCCGGCTTGTTCTTGTCGCCCCCGGGCAGGCCGTCGGCCCGGGCGTCGAGCAGGGCCGCCGTCCAGTATTTGGCAGCCAGCCAGTCGGCATCCAGCTTGAGGGGCGCCTTGATCGGGGCGAGGGCGAACTTGGCGATCGCGTCGACCTGCTTGTCCTCGAGCGCCGGCAATTTCTTCTCCTTGTCGCCGACCCGCACGGGAAGGGCGAACCCGAGGGCCTGAGCCTTGAGCCGCAGCACCAGCGGCTTCTGATCCTGGATCGCGAAGATCGAGTCGAGGGCCTCGATGGCCTCGGCCCCCTTGCCCAGCAGGGCGCAGTTCCGCCCCCGGTAGAGCTCCGCGAAGACACCGGCCGCCTTGCTCCGATACTGCTCGGCGATCTCTTTGTGCCGCGCCGCCGAATCCTCGAGCGCTTTTTTCCAGTCATCGGAGCCACGCTCGAACGCCTTCGCCTTCTCGAATAGCACCTCGCCGACCATCAGCCGGGTCTGGAGCAGCTTTTGCCGCAGTTGCTCCTGCTGGACCTCGAGTTGCTCCAACTGCCGATCCACCGCGCTTGGCCGGCGTCGCTTCGGGGGTCTCGGCTTGGGAGCGACCCGCGGCGGATTGACACCCGGCTTGGGTTTCGCCGCCGCCGGCGGCGGCTTGTCCTTTCCGGCATCGTCGGGAGGAGCGCTGCCCTTGGTCTCGGCGATCCGCTGATCGACCTCGCGGAGCGTCTGCTTGATCGCATCCTCGGCGTTGGTGATCTCGGTGATCTCCTCCCCGGACTTGAACTTCGTCTCCAGGCAGGCGACGGCCCGATCGAAGAGGACGACGGCCTCCGGATGGAGTTTCTTCGGGTCCTGGTCGGGCCGCTTGGCGAGTTCGACCTTGGCGCGGCCGCGCTGGATGAGCAGGTTGCCCTTCTGCCAGTAGGCGTCGATGGCCTGGCGGTTCGTCGGCGAGTCGGCGAGGAACTTGTCGATTTCCCGGTCTGCCTCGTCATAGATCGCCTGCCGCTTCTTGGCGTCCATCTCGTTCCGCGACGAGGCGACGAGGGCCGTCGCCCGCCGGAACGGCACCTCCTTCTTGAGGTCGGGAGACGCCTCCGGATCGGCCGCCACCCGCTCGAGGATCCAAAGCACGACGTCGGGCATCTGCCGGGCAGGATCGTCCGGATCGCTGAGCCGCTCGAGCAGTCGGCGGGTGCCGACGCCGGAGGCCAAATCGTCGTCGCCGTCCTGGGCGCGAACGGCCGGCATCGCGAGCAGCCAGCAGAGCATCGCGACGAGCGCCATGCCGAGGCCACGGGGCGAATGGAGATGTCGGGCCGTGTGGACGGATACAGTCATGGCGAGGGCGGCAAGGAACGACGGCGGCAGGAGCCGCGTCGCCGGCGGATGCGAACCGGAAGGCGAGCGAAAGCCCAGTTCCATTGTGCGGCTCCCGACCTCTTCCGTCAAACGGCCTCGACCGTTTCCGCGGCGATCAGCTGCCCGATTCCTTCTCCGGCCGGGTCGGCTTGACGACACCCAGCCGCTCCAGCGCATCGATCAGCACGTCGCCCCACGTCGTCACGTTCCCGCGCCGACGCCAGGCCTTGACCAAATCGGCCAACGCCGGCCCGCCGACACGCGGCCCGAGGTGCACCGACTCGGCGGCAAATTCCCCCAGCCCGACGGCCAGCAGCAGTTCACAACCCCGCGGGGACGGCAGCCAGGTCTGCTGGCCGGGCGGAGCCGCGTCGCCGTCACCGGCCGTCTCGATGGCGGTGCGATCGAGACTCACGGTCAGCGAGCGATTCCCGGTCTCGGCGGCCGGGTGCCAGTGCAGCGTCGCCTCGGCTACGGCCCCCCGGGGGGGCGCCGCCGGTCGGCCGACGACCTCGTAGACCACGCGGACGGTCTGTCCCGCGACCAGGTCGATCGGATCGGCTCCCCCCGAAGCCAGCGATTCGACCGCCGTCTGCCGATAGCCGACGAGCCTGTAGGCGTGGACGAACCGCGGATCGAACGCCACCGAGAGCCGGCAGCCGGTCGCCGTCAGCGCCGACCGGCCGAAGACCCGTTCGACGATCGCCCGGCCCACGGCGGCAGCCGTCGGTTCGACATCCGATGCATCGGTGCCGGCGGCCTGTCCGGGATGGGACGCCAGCCTGACCACGACCGCGTCGCCGACCTCCGCCGCCTTCACCTGCTCCGCGTCCGCCGCGGCGTCCGTGACGAGCACGACGGGGCCCGAGCCGCCGCCGGTCGCGAGCAGGTGCCGCGCGAACTGCACCGCCGCCACGATTCCGTCCGCCGTGGCCGGCCTCTCGCGCTCGAGTTCCGCGACGGCCGCCGCCAGCGCCGCGGCGTCGAGTTGCCGCCCCGCCAGCCGCGACCGTTCGCCGCCGACGACGATCGTCAGCCGATCGGCGGACCGCATCTCGGCCGCCACCATGCGCAGGCCCCGACAGGTCGCGGCCCAGGCGGCCGGCGCTGCCGAGCGGTCGAGCACGATCGCCGCATCGACCGTTGTCGCCCGACCAGTGAGCCGCGGGGCCGTGATCTCGATCTCCACCAGCGCCGCGGCCATCGGCCGCAGCGATCGGACGCCGTGCATCGTCAGCCGCGGCCCCTGCTCGCCATCGGACCGGCTCTCGAACCGTTCCGGCACCGCGGCCAGGACGTCCTCCACCCTGAGCCGGGCCGCCTCCGACCGGCGCACCCGGCGCTGCGGCGACCAGCGGATCGCGTCGAACGAGGCCGTCCGCCACGAGAGCGGCGGCGCATCGACCGCCGGCCCGGCCGCCGGATAGACGAACGGCGGTTCGCCGTGCTTGAGCTCGAAGACCATGTCGTAGCCGGGGGCACGCGGCACCATCCGGCGCGGACCGGCGCCGGACTGCGGCACCACATCCATCGGCACCACGCCCCGGCCGAACGCCGGTCCCACGACCGGGGAACCGACGACCTCGGGCGTGAAAACAAGCCCATCGTCCAGATCTTCCCGTGGAACCGGGAACGCGTTGCTCACGACTTCCGGCGGGTCCGTGCCGCGCTCCTCCATTGCGGAAACATGCAGGGGATCCAGCGGGGAATCCTCGACCCGCGACACGGCTGTCTCGCTGCCGGCATCGCCGGGGAGCCATTCGATGCGACCACCGCGCTCGGGTAATGAGCCGGGATCCGCCGGGGCCATGGCGATGTCGATCGGCCGCCTGGGAACGATGCTCGAACCGGTGCCGGTGAGGATCAAGACCGCGAGCGTCGAGGCGAGCAGGCCGGCACTCAGCCCCACCAGCCAGATGCGATCAGGCGTCCGACCGGCGGCGGCCGCGGGCACCGGACCTGCGGCCGGGCAACGTTCGAGATTGACCGACCGGAAATGCCGGCCACGGTCCCGGCCCGTCAGCACCCGCTCCCCCAGTCCGTCCGGAACCGGAACGCCGCGCAGCAGCCGGTCGATGGCGGTGTCGTCGAACAACGCCTCCAGCGACATCCGCTCCTGCAGGCCGGCAGGAAGCGGCAGGTCTCCGAGCCGGCAGTCGAGTGGTTCGTGATCAGCCACGGCTGGCTTCTCCTCCGCGGTCGGCCCGCGGGCTGGAGGTCGCGTGGCGGCTGCCGGAGTCAGCGGCGGCCACAGCCACCGTGCCGTTCGGGCCGGCGGCCAGCAGCGTCTCGCGCAGCCGGCGGCGGCCGCGACTCACCCGGGACAGGACCGTGCCCAGGGGCACGCCCTGGATGTCCGCCGCCTCCTGGTGCGTCAGTTCACCGACGACCACGAGCAGCAGCGACTCCCGGATCTCGTCGGGCAGCAGGGCCAGTCCGCGCTGCATCGCATTCGATAATTCGCCCGCGAACGGGTCGGAACCGGCCCGCTCCAGGCCGGCCGGATCGACATCGAGGACCTGGTGACGCGGCTCGCGGCTGCGCCAGTGATCGGCCGCGCGGCGGCGCAGGATCGCCAGCAGCCAGGCCCGCTCGCTGCGGGCGGAATCGTAGAGTTGGCGGCTCGTCCAGGCGGAGCGAAACGTGTCCTGCACGACGTCCTCCGCGTCGTGCGGACTGCCGACGAGGCGGTAGGCGACCTTGTACAACACGGCGACGTGCTCCCGCACCCAGGAATCGAACCGCTCGGCATCGGTGGACGAAGGGGGCATGACGGTGGTTCGGCTGCCCGCGACGGGTCGGTGGCCGCACCGGCCGCCTGGCACCCTCGGGAGGATTCGGATCTCATCCTCCGGATTATTTCACAGCCGCGGGATTCCCGCATCCCGACGCGACCGGCGCCCGCGACCGGGGTGCAGCGTCAAGCCCGCGCCGCCTGCCGCCGGGCCGAAACCACACCCCCTTTTGGAGGGGACAGCCAGACGGGAAGTTCGCCGGCCGCGGGCAGCGTCACGACCCGCGCGGACCGGATGCCGGGGCAGCCGAGCACCGCCTGAACGGCCTCCGCCGAGGGCTCGTGGTCGAGGTTGAGGACGCCGATCGCGTCCCCGCCCGGCGAAGAGCGGCCGACCGTCATCTGGCCGATGTTGACCCCCAGCCGGCCGAAGGCCGTGCCGACGTGGCCGATGATGCCCGGCACGTCGCGATGGGTGAACACCAGCAGCACGCCGTCGAGATACGCCTCCAGCCGGTGCCCCTCGAGTTGCACGAGCCGGGGCATCGACCGGCCGAAGAGCGTCCCCGCGGCCCGGTGGACGCGGTCGCCGGAAACGAGGTCGACCGCGACGACCGAGCTGAACGCGCCCGGATCCGTCCGGCTCTGCTCGACGAGCTCGATGCCGCGCTCGCGGAGCAGCATCTCGGCGTTGACGATGTTGACGTCCTCGATCGACGACTCGAGCAGGCCGGCCGCGAAAGCCGCGGTGATGAGCCGCGTGTTGCGGGCGGCGATCTCCCCCCGGTAGGCGATCGAGCAGGACCGCGGCGGCCCGTCGTCGAGCTGGGCGAGCAACTGCCCCAGCCGCCAGGCGAGGTCGAGGAAGCCGCGGACGCCCTCGAGGACGGCGGGGTCGATGGCACTGGAGTTGACCGCGTGGCGGACGGTGCCCGTGGTCAGAAAATCGACCAACAGCCCCACACCCTCGACGGCCACCTGCGACTGCGCCTCCTCGGTGCTCGCCCCGAGGTGCGGCGTCACGAGCACGCCCGGCATGCCGAACAGCGGACTCTCCGTGCACGGCTCCTTCTCGAAGACGTCGAGGGCGACGCCGCCGATGACGCCGCTCTCCAGCCCCTCGATGAGCGCCTGCTCGTCGTAGATGCCACCGCGGGCGCAGTTCACCAGGCGCACGCCGCGCTTGAGGATCGTCAGCTCATCGCGGCCGACGAGGTGCCGGGTCTCGGGCGTGAGCGGGGTATGGACGGTGAGGTAGTCGACGTGCGGGAGCATGCCCCGGACGCTGTCGTGCATCTCGATGCCGAGCTCGGCGGCACGGTCGGGGGACAGGAACGGATCGTAGCCCACGAGGTTCATGTCGAAGGCCCGGGCCCGGGCCGCGACGGCCTGGCCGATCCGCCCCAGGCCGACGATGCCAAGCGTCTTGCCGGCGAGTTGCACGCCCATGAACTTGTTGCGGTCCCAGTTGTGGCCGCGCAGGCTGGCATCGGCGGCGGCGATGTTGCGGGACAGGCCGAGGATCAGCGCGAAGGCGTGCTCGGCCGTGCTCAGCGTGTTGCCCGCCGGCGTATTCATGACGACGATGCCCTGGCGGGTCGCCGCCTCCTTGTCGATGTTGTCGGTGCCGACGCCGGCGCGAACGACGGCCCGGAGGCGGTGGTTGCCGGCCAGCGCTGCGGCGTTGATCTTCACGCCGCTGCGGCAGATCGCGCCGTCGTGCCGGGCCAGCGCCTCGCGCAGCGCATCTCCTGCCAGACCGGTGGCTACCTCGTACGTGATCCCGGCGGAGGCGGCGGCATCGAGCAGGGCGATGCCGTCTGGGCTCAGGGTGTCGAGCACGATGATCGAGGGCATGGCGTTCGTTCCGCGTTTCCAGGTGGCGCGATGCAGCGGCGTCAGAGCCGCGGCGACCGCTGGAAGTCGAGCATGTAGTCGCGCAGGGCCTCCACGCCCGCGACGGGCATGGCATTGTAGATGCTGGCACGGATGCCCCCCACGGAGCGGTGCCCCTTGAGGTCGACCAGACCTTGTGCGGCCGCCCCCTTGACGAATGCCGTCTCGTGCCGCTCGTCGGGCAGGCGGAAGGTGACGTTCATGTCGGAGCGGCAGTCGGGGCGGGCATGCCCGGCGTAGAAGCCCCCCGAGGCGTCGAGGACGTCGTACAGGAGCCGCGCCTTGGCGGCGTTGTGCCGGTGCATGCCGGCCAGCCCCCCCATCGCGTCGCGGATCCAGCGGCAGACGAGGCCGAGGATGTAGATCGCGAACACCGGCGGCGTGTTCGGCCGTGATCCGGCCTGCACGAACGTCCGATAGTCGAGCATCGAAGGCAGGTCGTCCCGCGAGCGGTCGAGCAGGTCCTTGCGGATGATGACCGCGGTCACGCCGGCAATGCCGGCGTTCTTCTGGGCGCAGGCGTAGATCAGCCCGTGGCGGCCGACGTCGATCGGCCGGGAGAGGAAGTCGCTGGAGCAGTCGCAGACCAGCGGCGCGTCGCCGACGTCGGGATCGTGCTTCCACTGCACCCCCTGGATCGTCTCGTTGCTCGTGACGTGGACGTATGCCGGGCGGGACGAGAGGCGGATCTCGGCGGCCGTTGGCAGCCGGTCGTACTTCGTCGCCGCTCCGTCCCAGGCGACGTGCACCTTCCCCTCGCGCCGGGCTTCCTTGACGGCCGTCGCGCCCCACGTGCCGGTGAGGATGTAGTCGGCCGCCCCGTCCTGGCCGCGCAGCAGGTTCATCGGCACCATCGAGAACTGCAGGCTGGCGCCCCCTTGGAGGAGGATCAGCTCGTGGTCAGGACCGACGGCGAGCAGGTCGCGCAGACCCTGCAGGGTGTCCTCGAGGATGCGGTCGAAGGGGGGACTGCGGTGACTGATCTCCAGCACCGAGGCGCCCGCGCCCGGCAGCGACACGAGTTCATCCCGTGCCTGCTCAAGCACGGGCAGCGGCAGCACGGCCGGGCCGGGGGAAAAATTGAAGACGCGATCCACCGGCATCGCCATGCTGCGCTCCGTCACGTGACCAGTCTGCTCCAGTCCGGACCGTGGCCGTCCCCGGACCGAGGGGCGCAGAATAGAAGGCCCGCAGACCACGGTCAACGGGCCGCGATTCCGGGCGAGCCGGGCTCGGGCGAGCCGGGCTCGGGCGGCCGGGCTCGGGCGGCCGGGCTCGGGCGGCCGGGCTCGGGCGGCCGCGGCGGCGGCCGGCCGGCCGGATCACCCGCAGACGGCGACCGGCTTCTCGTAGCCGAGTGACCGGAGCACGCCGAGCAGTTCGCTGCAGGTGGGGAAGAGCCGGCCGCTGGACCGCTTGTAGCGATCGATCGCCTGCATGAACTCCATCTCGTCGGCGGCATAGTCGCGCTCGCAGGTGGTCGGGTCGATGCAGCGCGGGCGGCGGCTCCGGGCCGATGCCGCTCCGGCGATGCGGGCGCGGGAAACCCGGCGGGAGGCACGGGGCTCGGGAAGCGAACGGACTGCCATGGGATCGGACTCCTCGGGGACACCTGCGGCCGGACACACCTCTTCGCCGGCCGCATCGAAGCATGCACCCTGACGATCGTGCCGGGTGCCGGGATGGGGCAAAAAAACGGGATGGCGGAGAGTCTTCCGGCCGGCGAAACCCTGCGGCCGGCACGATCAGAACGACCCTCACGACCGCGCCGCGGCCGCAACCGCCCCCGGCTCAGCGCTTCTCGAAGAACTTGCGCAAAGCCTCGGCCGCGGCGTCGCGCGACGAGTCGGATGACTTGCGCGGATCGCTGGGCAGGCCGGCGGGCCGGGCGTTGGCTGCCCGCAGTGCCTCGATCGCCGCCGTCGATGTCGCGGAACTCCGCCCCACAATCGTGTCTCCGGCAAGCGGTTCCGTCTGCACGGTGCCGACGCCGGTGATCAAGGAGGAATCATCGGCCGCCTGCCCGGCCGCGGCGGCCTGCGCGACTGGCACGGGCTGCGTGGTGTCGAACATGCCGGCCGGTTTCTCGTCGGCCATCAGCCAGCGCGACACGTCGTCATGCGTTCCGCCCCGCGCCGCTGGGTCAACGCAGGACACCTTCAATTCCAGAGCCCCGACACGGATCATGTCGCCGTCGGCCACCCGGGTTTTCTCGGCAATCCGCACGCCATTGACGTACGTTCCATTGCGGCTGCCGAGATCCTCGACCCAGACCTCCGCCGGCCCCACGTGCACGGCACAGTGCCGGCGACTGACCTCGTCGCTCAACGGCCGTACGTCGCAGTCATCGGCACGGCCGATGAGCAGCTTGTTTCGCTTGATCGAAATGGTTCGGCCGGCGCTCTTGCCGGAGGAGACGATCAGTCTGGTGACCATGCACGCACGCGCTGCGGGAGGGGGGGGCGGGTGGTCGGGGCGGGGGCTCACAAAACTATCACACTACCAATCTTGGGAATCATAGCAAAGGTCCTTGCGGAAAGTCGCCTCGCGGCGGCCGGCCCGCCCGGGCGAGCGGACGGTCAACGTCGCCCCATCCATGCCTCATCGGCGAAACGGGCGGCTTCAATCGACAACTCCGCCCGCCGACCGGGCAGAAAACCGTCGTCCAGCCAGACCGGCCGAAGCCCGGCATTCTGGGCAAGCCGCTCGATCCACGCCTCTGCCAGTTCCCGCGGATCGCCCGGCCCCGCGGCGGAGATGTCCCACAATCCCGCATGCCTGGCCTGCGGGCCGACGCCGCTGTTCGCCCGTAACAGCAGGCTGCCGTGCTGGAGCACGCAGCCGGCGAGCCGCCGCTGAGCGCTGCCGAGCAGCTTCGGTTCCGCTTCCCCCGGCAGGCCGTCCGACCGGGCCACGACGACGTCGCCGACCGCCCGCCGATCGAAGCAGAAGAACTGCGCCCCATCCGGGCCGCGCGCCGGCCCGGGCTCGTGCCGCCGCGCCGCCAGCCCGCGATGCATGAGCTCCGCCACGAGCGCGACATGGAAGGCGTCGTAGAACGCCTGGGCATGCCCCCCCCACGGGTGTCCCTTGGGCACGGCGGCGGCGTATGTCAGGTCGCTGCCGTGGACGATGGCCCCGCCGCCGCTGGGGCGACGCACCAGGGGAGTGCCCGCGATCGCCGCGACCCGCCGCGCCTCGGCCAGCCGCTGAAACGCCCCCAGCGACACGCTCACCGGCGTCCAGCCGTAGAACCGCACGACAGGTCCGCCGTGACGCAACGACTCCGCGGCCAGTGCCTCGTCCGCCGCCATGTTGAGGCAGGCATCTGCCGGCTCGTCCCACCAGACGAGCAGGGGAGGGTGCGACGCGTTGCCGGGGCCGTGCGGACCGGTCACAGGGGGCGGGGACCGCGAGACCGCGGCCCGCAGGCGGGAACGCTCACCATCAGTGCTGGCCCCCCCCGGCGACGAGCGAATCGTAGGCGGCGCGATCGAGCAGGCCGGCCATCTCCGCCGGATCGTCGGGACGAATACGGGCGATCCAGCCTGCGCCGTAGGGATCGCTGCCCAGCGTGTCGAGCGCATCGGGGAGGGCCGCATTGACCTCGACGACCTCGCCGGAGACCGGGGCGTAGAGATCGCTGACCGCCTTGACGCTCTCGATCTCGCCGAACGATTCCCCGGCCTTCACCCGCCGGCCGATCGCCGGGAGTTGCATGAACACCAGATCGGTGAGGGCCTCGACCGCATGGGCGGAAATGCCGACCGTCGCCAGGCCGTCCGCCTCGGGCCGGATCCATTCGTGGGTCTTCGCGAATCTCATCTCGCCTGCCATGGGTCCTCCGCTGTCGCTCGTGGGGGTGTCGGCAATTCGTGGTCCGGCACGCAGCCGGTGTCCGCAGGATAGCCGATGCGGCCGATGCGGTGGATCCTGGGTCAGCCGCGCGGCCGCGAGTAGAAGGGAAGGGGGACGACGCGTGCCGGCTGGACCGCGTCGCGGATGACGACGTCGAGGGACGTGCCGGCGGCCGCCGCCTCCCGCTCGACGAGGGCCATCGACGCCGCCGTTCCGAGCGTGGGGCAGAAGCTTCCGCTCGTGACGCGGCCGATCTCGACGCCGCCCCGCAGGACCGCGCTCCCGTCGCGGGCCGGCCGCTTCACCGCGCAGACGAGCCCGACCCGGACGCGGGCCGGGGGGGTGGCCCGGAGGCGGCGGAACCGGGCCGCACCGGGAAAGTCGCGCGGGCTGCCGTCGGGATGCGTCAGCTGCACCGCCAGGTCGAGACCGATCGCGAACGGGTCGCTGTCGGGGAGCAGTTCGTGGCCATAGAGGGGCATGCCCGCCTCCAGCCGGAGCGTGTCGCGAGCGCCGAGACCGCAGGCCCGCAGCCCATGCGGCAGACCGGCGGCGTGAATCGCCTCCCAGACGCGGACAGCGGCAGCCGCATCGACCACGATCTCGACACCATCCTCACCCGTGTAGCCGGTGCGGCCGATCGCGGCGCGGGCGCCGGCCACGGTGGCGGTCGTGGCGGTGTAGTTCCGCAGGCTGCGGATCCGGGCCCCGTCGTCTGCGGCACACAGCCCGCAGACGATGTCGATCGCCAGCGGCCCCTGCACGGCGATCATCGCGGTCTCGAACGTGCGATCGACAAGGTCCACGCCCGCGGCCGGCAGGCGCTCACGCAGCCAGGCGACCACCCGTTCGCGGTTGCTCGCGTTGACGACGAGCGACAGCCGGGGAGTGCCATCGGCCGCGTCCGCCTCGCGGAGGACGAGGGCGTCGTCGAGGATCGCGGCCGGCTCGTCGTCGCAGGTCACGAGCGTGTAGCGGACGCGGCCCGCGTCCATGTCGGCCACGCGGCGCGTGAGCAGGGATTCGAGCCACGCGCGGGCCGCCGGGCCGGTCACCGCCAGCCGCCCCATGTGCGAAACGTCGAACATCCCCGCGGCGGTCCGGGCAGCGACGTGCTCCTCGACGATCGAGGCGTACTGCACCGGCATGCGCCAGCCGGCGAAGTCGACCATCCGGCCGCCGTGGGACTCGTGCCAGCCGGCGAGCGGCGTCTGGAGGAGCGATTGCATCATCGAGGGGCATCCTGAGGGGAACGAGCGGGCATTCTATTGAGCCAGAATCGGGGACGGGAGCGAATTCGGAAATTCGCTCCCGTCCCCGATTGTCCCTCAGCGCCGCTTGCGGCCTGCGCCGGGCCGTGGCCGCTTGACCAGGCGCCGTCCAGGACCGGCCCCGCGCCGCCCCCCCGGCACCACGAGCCGGAAGTCGAGCTCCCGCCTGTCGAGATCGACGCGGGCGACGGCCACCCGCACCCTGTCGCCGAGCCGGAAGGTCGAACCGGGCCGGCGGCCGGAGAGCGTGTGCGCGGTACGATCGTGGCGATAGAAGTCGTCTGGCAGGGCCTCCAGCGGCACGAGCCCTTCGGCCGGGATGCCGAGCCCCTGGACGAACAGGCCGAAGGCCTCCACGCCCGTGACCACGGCGTCCATCTCCGTGCCGATCCTGCCGGAAAGGAAGTGAAGCAGCTTGAGCTTCACGAGCTCCCGCTCCGCCGCCTCCGCCCGGCGCTCGAGGTCGGAGCAGTCGGCGCCGAGCTGCACGAGACCGTCCTGCGGCGGCCTGCGGCCGGCGGCGACAGCCGCGAGCGCGCGATGCACGGCGAGGTCGGGGTAGCGCCGGATCGGCGAGGTGAAGTGGCAGTAGCAGTCGCTCGCCAGGGCGTAGTGGCCGTCCTCCTGCGGCCCATACACGGCCCGCGACAGGCTGCGCAGCACGGCGTAGTGCACGGCGTGCTCCTCCGGCAGGCCGCGGGCCGCGTCGAGGAGCCGCTGCAGCTCGAACCGGCTCTCCAGCGACTCGACGTCGAAGCCGAGTTCGCGAACGAACTCCGTGAGCTGGCGGAGCTTGCGCGGGTCGGGCTGTGGGTGGATGCGGCGCAGGAAGCCGGCCCCCGCCGCGGCGAGCCGGGCGGCGACCGCCTCGTTGGCGGCGAGCATGAACTCCTCGATGATCCGGTGGCTCTCGGTGTTCTCGACCACGTGTGCCCCCGCCACGCGGCCGTCGCGGTCGAGGTCGATCTTCACCTCCGGCATGTGGAGCTCGAGCGACCCGCGGGCGACGCGGCGCGACCGGAGCAGGCGGGCCAGATCGCGCATCCGGCCGAGCAGGGCCCGCACCGCGGGCGTCATCACCACGGCGGTCGTGGCCGGATCGGCGAGGAACACGTCCACCTCCTCGTAGGTGAAGCGGCGGGCGCTGCGGATGGCGGCCGGCTCGACCTCGGCGTGGACGGGCACGCCCTCGGGCGTGAACTCGATCCAGCAGGTCCGCACGTAGCGGACCTTGTCCGGCTGCAGGCTGGCGAGGTTGTTGGAGACGATCTCGGGGATCATCGGAATCACCCGGTCGGGCAGGTAGACGCTCGTGCCGCGCTGCCGCGCCTCCTGGTCGAGCGGCGAACCCTCGCGAACGAAGTGTGAGACGTCGGCGATGTGGACGCCGAGCAGCCAGTGGCCGCGGTCGATCCGCTCCAGCGAGATGGCGTCGTCGAAGTCGCGGGCATCGACCGGGTCGATGGTCACGACCGTCTGCCCGGTCAGGTCGCGTCGATCCGCCGCCACCGTCTCGTCGAACCGCTCCGCCTGCCGCCGGGCATCGTCGAGCGCGGCCTCGGGAAACGCCCCGGGCAGGCCGAACTCGTGGATCACCGTCTGCGTGTCGACGCCGACGTCGCCGGCCCGGCCGAGGACCTCGACGATCACCCCCTCGCCGTCGCGCAGGTGGCCGGGAAAGCGGACGAGTTCGACCACCACCTTGTCGTCGGCCCGCACGCCTCGGGCGCCGGGATCGCCCACGGCCACCGGCCGGGCGAAGCCTGTGCCGTCGATCTGCACCCAGCCGCTTCCGGCGGCCTCGAAGTAGGAGCCGACGAACCGGGTGGTGCGGCGCTTCACGATCTCAACGATCTCGCCGGCGGGCCCCGGCCGCCGGATATCGCGGGACTTCGTGAGCCGGACGCGGACGGTGTCACCCGTGGCCGCGTCTGCCGTCGCCGGCGCGGGCACGCGGATGTCCTGGGTGGCGTCGACCGCCCCGGCGGGCCGCACGAACCCGTGGCCGGCGGCGGCCCGCTTGAAGACGCCGACGACGTCGTCGGCGCGGGCTGCCGCCCGCGGGCGGGGGGTGGCGGGCGGCCGGCGGCCGCCGGCCGGCGCGGAATGTTTCTTCTTCGGCATCGAACCTCGCGCTTTCCGCCCCATTCGCAGGACGCCTTCGTGCCCGCGGCTCAGCCCCGGCCGCGGAAGAACTTCCGTCCCTGGCTCTGCTGGTATTGCGTCCAGCCCCCGTCCACGCTGGCCTCGGTCTGCATCAGGTGAATCGTGCTGGCGAGCTTGGCATCGAGGTGGTCGAGGTGGTGCAGGGCGAGAGCCTCGAGCGTCATCGGCACCTTCGGGGCGCCGAACTCGAGCTGGCCGTGGTGGCTGGCGATCATGTGCTTGACGCGGACAGCCGTCTCGGCGGGAAAGGCCGTGCCCGTCCGCTCCTCGATGGCCGCGATCTTCTCCGCCACGATCTCCAGGCCGAGGAGGACGTGGCCGAGGAGCTGGCCGGCGTCGGTGTAGGAGAAGCCGCGCTCGCTCTCCAGTTCGACCGTCTTGCCGATGTCGTGGACGAGCACACCGACGAGCAGCAGGTCGCGGTCGAGGGCCGGATAGAGCGGGGCGACGCGGTCGGCGAGCCGCAGCAGGCTGACGACGTGGAGGAGGAGCCCGCCGGCGTGGGCATGGTGGTGCTTGACTCCCGCCGGCGACCGCCGGAAGGCCTGCATCAGCGGCTCGTCGCCGAGCAGCTCGGCCACCAGGGCCGCCAGCGCGGGCGCTTGGACGGTGCCGAGGATCGACCGCAAGTCGACGTCGAGGCGGGCCAGTTCGGCCGCCGACACGACAGCGAACTCGGTCTCGTCGATCGTCCGCGGGTCGACCCTTTCGATGCAGGTGACGATGAGCTGCAGCGCCCCGGAATAGAGCTGCGTGTTCCCCTCGACGCGGACGTAGTCGCCGTCCTCGAAGGCGTTGAAGTCGTCGTCGGAGGCGTTCCAGAGCCGGCCGGTGATCGAGCCGCTCTTGTCGGCCAGCTCGACCTGCAGATAGAGATGGCCGTTGCGGTTCGGCCGCAGCTGCTTGTGGGTGGCGAGGAACACCTGGTCGACGGCCGCCTGCGCGGGGAGTTCGGAGATCAGGCGCCTCGGCATGGCGGACAGGATACGCCCTCCTCCACCCTCCCCACAACCGACGGCTACAATCCGGGCCACGTTCCCCCCGCCCCGATGGAGACCGTCATGCCCGAGACCGCCATCCAGCCGACCCGCGCCCAGGACTACCCGGAGTGGTACCAGCAGGTCGTCCGCGCCGCCGAGCTCGCCGAGCAGTCTCCGGTCCGAGGCTGCATGGTGATCAAGCCGCACGGCTACGCCATCTGGGAGCGGATGCAGGGGATCCTCGACGGGATGTTCAAGGCCACCGGCCACCAGAACGCCTACTTTCCCCTGTTCATTCCCCTCTCCTACCTGGAGCAGGAGGCGAAGCACGTCGAGGGCTTCGCCAAGGAGTGCGCCGTCGTCACCCACCATCGCCTGGAACTTGGCCCCGACGGCCGGCTGATCCCCACGGGCAAGCTGGAGGAGCCGCTCGTCGTCCGTCCGACGAGCGAGACGATCATCGGCGCCACCTACGCGAAGTGGGTGCAGTCGTGGCGCGACCTGCCGATCCTCGTCAACCAGTGGGCCAACGTCGTCCGCTGGGAGATGCGGCCCCGGGTCTTCCTGCGGACGACGGAGTTCCTCTGGCAGGAGGGGCACACCGCGCACGCCACCAGTGCGGAGGCGGTCGAGGAGACGCTGCGCATGCTCGACGTCTACGCGACGTTCGCCGAGCGCGACCTCGCCATGCCGGTGATCAAGGGTCCGAAGCCGGCTGGCGAGCGGTTTCCGGGGGCCGTCGACACGTTCTCGATCGAGGCGATGATGCAGGACGGCAAGGCGCTGCAGGCCGGCACGTCGCACTTCCTCGGCCAGAACTTCGCCCGCGCCCAGGGGATCAAGTTCGCCGACAAGAGCGGGGTCGAGGAGTTCTGCTGGACGACGTCGTGGGGCGTTTCGACGCGGCTCATCGGCGCCGTGATCATGACCCACTCCGACGACGACGGCCTCGTGCTGCCGCCCCGGATCGCGCCGCAGCATGTCGTCCTCCTGCCAATCCACCGCAGCGACGAGGAGCGCGCGGCCGTCCTCGCGGCCTGTGAAAAACTCCAGGCGGAACTGGCCGCCGTCCGTTTCGCCGGCGAGCCGGTGCGGGCGAAGATCGACGCCCGCGACCTGCGCGGCGGCGACAAGGTCTGGCAGCACGTCAAGCAGGGGGTGCCGCTGCGGGTCGAGATCGGGCCGCGCGACCTGGCGGCCGGCACGGCGAGCCTGACCCGCCGCGACCGGGGACCGAAGGAGCGGACGGCCGTGCCGCTGGCCGAGTTCGCCGCCCGGGCGCCGGCGATCCTCGAGGAGATCCAGCACGGACTCTTCGCCCGGGCGCAGGCGTTTCGCGACGAGCGGTCGGTCACACTGGGGACGAGCGGCGCGGTGCTCGAGTATTTCGGGGCGGGGGAGGGGGGCACGGCAAAAACCGGGTTCGCCCGGGTCCACGTCGCGGACGATGCCGCGGTGACGGCCGCGCTCGACCCGCTCAAGGTGACGGTCCGGTGCGTTCCCATGGAGGGTCCCGATGAATCCGGCACCTGCGTGTTCACGGGGCGGCCCGTGGCGCGACCGAGCATCCTCGCCCGGGCCTACTGATCAATCGGCTCCGGAGTGGGCAAACTGCGGGGCGTGGGCGACAGCCGCGGCGGACGGCTGGACGGAAGTGACCGCTCGCCCGGGTGCAGGAAACCGCTGAAAACCCCCGGCCGGCCCGGGGAGCGAAACGCCCCGCCGTCCGGCGGTGTAGAACGTGGGTCGAGTGTCGGTCACGGTCCACCGGACCGCCGACGGCCGGCCCATCCCCCTCGCGGAGTTGCCCGTGTCACCTTCACATTTCCACCGCACTGCTCGCGGCTTCTGCGCCGCCCTGGCGATCGGGTTCTGCATCCCGGGCTTCGCGCCGGCCGCACCGCTTGACCTCGCCCTCGTGCCGGGAGACGCCCGCTGGCTGATGCACGTCGACATGGAGGCCGCCCGCGGCTCCGTAGTCCTGCAGAAGTCGTGGGACAAGGCGAAGACCATGCATCCGCACCTCGAGCAGATGTCCGCGATGGCCGCCGGCATGATCGGCACCGACCCGCGGAAGGACCTGCGCGACGTCACGTTCTTCGGCACCGACCTCGACAAGACGCAGGGGGTGATGGTGCTCCGCGGCCGGATGAACCGGGCGCTGCTCGAGAAGATGGTCGAGAAGGCGGCCGATCACAAGACGATGGAGCACCGCGGGCATGTCATGCATGCCTGGACGCAGAAACGCCACATGGGATGCAGCCCGGCCGGCCCCGCGGCCGGAGCATTCTTCAAGGACGATTGTCTCGTTCTCGCCCGATCCGAGGCGGCGGTGAAGGGGGCTCTCGACACGCTCGACGGCATCACGGCGGCCGCCGGCGAAAAATCCCCGCTCGCGGGCCGGGTGCGGCCCGGCTCGATTATGGTGGCCCGCGCAGCGGCCATCGATCCCAAGACCCGCTGCCCGGTGCTCAAATCGGCCGACGGCTTCCGGGTCGCCATCGGCGAACTCGATGGAAAATCCTTCTATCGTGCCAAGCTCGACATGAAGTCGGCCGCGGCGGCGGGGGACGCCCGAGGCGTGGTGGCCGGGATGGAGTCTTTGGTGCGGCTCCGCTGGGGAGACGACGCCGCCGTCATGCGGCTGGTTTCGGGAGTGGAGACGGCGGTCGAGGGGGACACCTGCATGATCTCGTGGGACGCGCCGGCGACCGAGGTCTGGGATGTCGTGGACAAGGCGGCCACCGAGTGGATGAAGAAGCGGGCCGAACGGATGAAGTGGCACAAACGGCAAGGCCATCGCGCCGACAAGGAAGGCGAGGGAAAGTGCCCGCTGGAGCGCATGGCGCCCGACGCCGGCAAGGGTTCCGCTCCCCTCCGCGACGACGAATTTTGATCGCCAGCGCCGGCCCCACATGGTGACGACATGGCCCGGGACGACGACTGCCTGCCGGAGGAGGCCGCGAACGACGCTGCCTTGGCGGTTCTGGCCGCTCGGGGCTGCACCGGCAGTTTCGCGGTCCTGACCGCCCGGCACCACGTGGCGATCGTCCACTACGCGCGGCGCGTGCTCGCCCGGCGCGGTGGTCCGCGAGCCGGGTGCGATGCGGAGGACGTCGCCCAGGAGACGTTCCTCAGGGCGTGGCGCGAGCTGGGACGCTACGACCCGCGGTACACGTTTTCGACATGGCTGTTCACGATCGGCAGGCGGGCGTGCATCAACCATCTGCGCGGCGAGCGCCGGCATGCCGACCGGCTCAGCCGCGCGGCCCGGGATCGGGAGACGGATCACGCTGCATCGGTCAGCGGCGACGAGACGGCCGGGGGGGCGGCGAATTCGCTCTGGGAACTCGCGGCCCGCACCCTGTCGGAGCGGCAGTTCACGGCGCTCTGGCTGCGATACGTGGAGGAGATGCCGGCGGCCGGGATCGCCCGCGTGCTGGCGAGCACGACCGTCGGCGCCCGGCTCACCCTGATGCGGGCGCGGCGTCGACTGGAGACCGAAATGCGGTCCGCCGCGGTCGGCTCTGCCGACCGAACGGCCGCCGTGACGCCCGTTCCCATCCCCTTGCTGCGTCCCCTGCCACCACCGGCTTCCTGAGAGGCTCCCATGCACGACCACCTGGCGCAACGACTCCATCGCGAGGCCCATGCATCGCGGCCCGCTCCATCTCCGGCACTGCTGCATCACGTCCGCGACGCGATCGCGGCGGAACCGGCCGGGCAGGCGGACGCGCCGCGTCCGCGGCTGCCGTGGAGCGGTTGGCCGCTGCTCCCAGCGTGCGCCGTCGCCGTCCTCGCGATCGTCACGATCGTCGTCACCCGATCACCTTCCGCGCCGACTGCCGGCCGGGACACGGCGCCCGACGCGGGCGTGGCCTCCGTGCCGGCCGCGGTCGCCCCGCCGCTCGAGGAACTCGTCGCCGATCTGCGGACGGAGTTGCAAGACATGGCGGCCGCCCTGATCGGTTTCCCCGAGTGGAACGAGGCCATCGATCTCGACGCCTCGCTCGCATTCATGACGGAGCCGTCGGCCGAACGGCCCTGACCGGCCGGGCCATGCCCGCTTCATGGCCGCGGGGGCGGTCGTGAAGCGACCGGCGGGCAATCCCGGCCCATGGGGTAGAATGACGCCATTGGGACCGGGCGCTGCCGCGCCCCCGGCAGCCGTCACCGTCCGAGCGTCGTTGCGATGCCCGTTCGTCCGCCAAACCCGTGGGGAGTCGCCTCGTTCGCCCTCGTGATCGGGGCGGGTGTCGGCGCGGCGACCGCCGTCATGCAGGCGCCCGCGTGGCGCGTGGGCGATTTCCTGCCGGACGTGGTGGGCGACGACGCCCCGCGGGCGGAAACCTCCGCAACCGTGCACCGCTTCGGCAGCATCGCGATCGGCGGCACGGGCAGCCACGAGTTCACGATCCGGAACACCGGCCGGCGCCCCCTGCGGCTGACGAAGGGGGCCACCAGTTGCACGTGCACGCTCAGCGACTTCAGCGGCGGCGGTGATCAGGGGCACGGGGCGGAGCACATCGTCGCCCCCGGGGAATCCGCCCGGGTGACGGTGCAGTGGAAGGGACGTGGCAGCGGCGGCCCGTTTCGGCAGCAGGCCGTGATCTTCAGCGACGATCCGCGCCGCCCCGAGATCACGCTCGTGGTCGAGGGCATGCTCGTGCCGCGCTGGAGCGTCGTGCCGGCCGGCCTCGCGCTCCCCGCGCTGACGACGGCCCGCCGGGACGAGTCGCTGGTGAAAATCCTCACGTACGGCAGCGCCGCCCCGTCGCTCGCGTCGCTGACCGTCGACGGCCCGGATGCGGACCGGTTGTTCTCCCTGACCGCGACGCCCCTGGCTGCGGCCGACGTGGCCGCGGAGGCCGGGGCGACCGGCGGGCTTCTGGTCCGGGTCGGCCTCGGGCCCGGCCTCCCCCTCGGGCCGCTGCGCCGCACGATCACGGCCGTCGTCCGGCTCCCGGAGGAGGTGCTCATCGACATCCCCGTCGAGGGCGTGGTGTCGGGTGATCTTGCATTCGGCGGGCCGAACTGGGATTCCTCCCGGCAGACGCTGGTGCTCGGCACGGTTTCCGGTCGGAGCGGCCTGCGCACGCAGCTCTTCCTGACGGCCCGCGGGCCGGCGCGGGAGCGGGTGCGGCCGGTCGTCCGCTCCGTCGTGCCGCCGTCGCTCCGGGTCGAGGTGGGTGGCGGCGCGGCGATCGGCTCGGCACCCGTCGTGCGCATCCCGATCACGATCGAAGTGCCGGCCGGAACGCCGGTCGCGGACCATCTGGCCGACGACCGGCTCGGCAGCATCGTGCTCGACACCGGACATCCCGACACCCCGACGCTGACCATCCCCGTGAGCCTGGCCATCCAGCCCTGACCATGAACACGATCACACGCCGCGACTCCCGTCGCACCGCGATCCTCCTCGCCATCCTCATCGCCTGCAGCGGACCGCGGCCGCCACATGCGGCCGATGCCGTTCCCGACCGGGGCCCGGGAACGGACGCCGCCGTCGTGGAGAAGTTTCGCGAGCGGAACGGCGCGGTGTTCGCCGACTGGCCCAGGCCGCGGGCGGTCGTCGTCGTGACCGGAGAACTCGACGGCTACATCGAGCCCTGCGGCTGTACCGGCAAGGAGAACCAGAAGGGGGGCCTGAGCCGGCGGCAGAATTTTCTCCGCGCGATCGAGGCGGCCGGCTGGCCGGTGATGGCGGTCGATCTCGGCGGCCAGGTCCGGCGCTTCGGCCGGCAGACGGAGGCGAAGTTCCAGTCGATCGCCGACGGCCTGCGCGCGATGCAGTATGCCGCCGTGGGCCTCGGCCCCGGCGACCTCCGGCTGCCGACCGAGGAGGTCGTGGCCGCGGTCGCGGCCATCGGTGATCAGCCGACGCCGTTCCTGTCGGCCAACGTCGGTCTGTTCGGATTCGACGCGGGCATCACGCCCCGGTTTCGTGTCGTCCCGGTCGGCGACCTGACGATCGGCGTCACGAGCGTGCTCGGTGACAAGGAAGCGGCCCAGATCCGCAACGACACCGTGGCCACGAAGCCCGCCGGCGCGGCGCTCACGGAGGTGGCCGGCCTGCTCGCCAAGGCGGGCTGCAACCAGCGCATCCTGCTCTCGGCGGCACGGCCGGAGGAGACCCGCGCCATCGCAGCCGAACAGCCGGGCTTCGACATCGTGGTGACGGCGGGTGGAGCGGACGAGCCGCCGCTTGTGCCGCCGCTGCTGCCGGGGGGCGGCCGCCTCATCGAGGTCGGCCACAAGGGGATGTTCGCCGTGGTCATCGGGTTCTTCGCCGACGCCCAGGTGCCGGTGCGGGTGCAGCGGGTGCCGCTCGACGCCCGGTGGGGGGAATCGGCGGAGATGATCAGGCTGCTGGGGTCCTACCAGAACAAGCTGGAGACGCTGGGCTTGAAGGGGCTGGGCATCGTGCCGCTCCGGCATCCGACCGGTCGCCGCTTCGCCGGCAGTGCCGCCTGCGCGGAGTGCCACCAGGAGGCCTACGACGTCTGGAAGGACACGCCGCATGCAACGGCGTTGACGACGCTGGAAGAGCAGGTGCCGCGGCGTGATGGCGACCCCGAGTGTCTGTCGTGCCACGTGGTCGGCTGGGCGGCACAGCGGTTCGAGCCCTTCGAGGGGGGCTTCGCGGGCATGAAGGCGACGCCGCACCTCGCCCACCAGGGGTGCGAGAACTGCCACGGCCCGGCGGCGGCGCACACGGCGGTGGAACGCGGCGACGTGAAGACGACGGAAGCGGAGCGGAACCGGCTCCGGCAGGACCTGGTGCTGACCCTGGCGACGCCCGAGGGGAAGCAGAAGGCGGTGAACAACTGCCTGGAGTGTCACGATCTGGACAACAGTCCGAAGTTCGACTTCGACGAGTACTGGCCGGATGTGAAGCACTGACTTAAGCGCTCGCCGGGCCATCCATGGCCCCGGCGAGCTTGCTCGGCGATGGCACAGCCAAGGTGTGCCATGCCGAGCCGCCCGGCCTCCGAGCCGGGCGTTGCCGCTAGAGGGCGAGGGTACCGCCCAACTGGTCGCCTGGAGGGCGGCCTTCCAAGCGCGGGCGGAGGCCCGCAAGAGGTGTCGCCGGCCACGACGGCGGCGACACCGCGAAAGTTCTCGTGCCATGCCGAGCCGCCCGGCCTCCGAGCCGGGCGTTGCCGCTAGAGGGCGAGGGTACCGCCCAACTGGTCGCCTGGAGGGCGGCCTTCCAAGCGCGGGCGGAGGCCCGCAAGAGGTGTCGCCGGCCACGACGGCGGCGACACCGCGAAAGTTCTCGTGCCATGCCGAGCCGCCCGGCCTCCGAGCCGGGCGTGGTTGCCGTGCGCGTGCACGCGGCGCGGCCTTCGGCCGCTGCGTGCGGCGAAGCGCCCAACTGGCCGCCTGGAGGGCGGCCTTACGAGGCAGACGGAGGCACCTTACCGACGGTCTGCGTGAACATACCGCGGAGGCCCGCAGCGGGTGTCGCCGGCCCGGGGGCGGCAAAAGTCTCGTCGCTGGGGCGAGGATACGCCCCACGCTCCTTAAGCTTTCGCCGACCCCCGTGCCTCGTCCCACGGAGAATCCACGGTACACCTCGCGAACGTTGCAGCCCAACACCAACCCGGTGCCTGAAAGGCGGCCCACCAAGAGCGAGCGGAGGAAACGAGCCGGTCGGAGGCACGCGCAGGAGTCCGGGGTGCTTTGCCTGCACCACAAGACGAACCATCACGCACGAGAACGCAACGGCAAAGTCCCCCGGCGACGAGCATGTCTCCGACCGGCGGGCCCGTGCGCAGGACGGACGGATCTGACCACGCCGTGACGCCTCACGACCGTGTCTCTCGGCGCGCCGGCCGCGGTCAGCCCAGTTGGGCCAGCGCCTCGTCCGGGATGTTGAAGTTCGCGGCCACGCTCTGCACGTCGTCATGGTCGTCGAGCCGCTCCATCAGGTCGAGCACCTTGCGGGCCGTGTCGGCGTCCTCGACGTCCACCGAATTCGTCGGGATCCGCACGATCTCGTTGGAGTCGACCGCAATGCCGGCCTGCTGCAAGACGTCGAGGACCGCGGCCATCGAGGCCGGCTCGCAGACCACCTCCCAGCGGTCGCCGGACAACTTCACGTCGTCGGCCCCCGCCTCGACCGCGATCTCCATCAGCCGGTCCTCCGCACACGCCGCCTGCGGCACGCGGACGACCCCCTTGCGCTGAAACAGATAGGCCACGCAGCCCGTGCCCCCGAGCTTGCCGCCACAGATCTCGAAGATCTTGCGAATCTCCGGCGCGGTGCGGTTCTTGTTGTCGGTGAGAATCTCGCAGAGCACGGCCACGCCGCCGGCGCCGTAGCCCTCGTAGAGCGACTCCTCGAGGTCGCCCCCCTTGAGTTCGCCGGTGCCGGTCTTGATCGCCCGCTGGATGTTGTCCTTGGGCATGCTCACCGCCTTGGCGGCATCAATCGCATACCGCAGGCGCAGGTTCGCGTCCGGGTCCGCCCCGCCATGCTTGGCCGCCACGATGATCGCCTTGGCAAGCTTGCTCCACAGCTTGCCGCGCTTGGCGTCGATCAGCGACTTCTTGCGGGCGATGTTGGCCCAGTGGGAATGTCCGGCCACGTGCTCCTCCTCGTTGTCCCGCTCAGCGCGGCTTGCGCTTGGCCAGGTGCGCCGCATGCTGTCCGCCGGCGGCCGCCTTCGGCTCCGGCTTGGACGTCGGCGGCTTGGCTGTCGGCTGCTTGGCCGCAGGCTTCGCCGGGGGCTGTGCGGCGGCCGGCGCGGCCGGCGGCTTGATCGTGATCGGCTTGCCCACGTTCGGCTTCACCACGAAGGGCTTCGGACCGGCCTTGCCACTCTTGCCGTCCGCCGGCCGCTTCGGCCCGGAGCCGGCCGGCGGCAACGGCGTCTTGCCCACCGGTCGTGCCGCCGCCTGCGGTCCGGCCGGCCGGTGCTCCTCGGCGGCAGCGCGGGCGGCATCCGCGGCCTTCTGCCCCTCGCGACCGGTCGCCGGCGGGGGCGGCACCGGCTCGGGCATCGGCAGCCCGCGCTTCGGCAGTCGGTCCTTTGCCGCCGGGTTCACCCCCTGCAGCACCCGCTTCACCGTGGCCCCGTGCAGGTTCGCAAGGCACTCGAGGCCGAACTGGTGCAGCAGCGAGGCGAATTCACCGGCCGCCTTCTTGGGCACCACCCGCTCCAGGCCGACGACCTTGCCCGAGTCGTACTCCTGCTGCGTGATGATCCCGGCGAGAAACAGAGCGGTCAGCGCCCCCTTGTCGAGCGGGATCATGTGCCCGCCGAGCCCTGTCGCGACGACGTACTGGATCGCGAACGGCGGCACGCCGTGAAGGCCCTCGAGCGTCTTGACGCCATGCGCCAGCGAGTGCTTGCGGGCATGCTCGAGGGAGAAGCTGTAGGTCGACTCGAACACGGCCTGGAGGGCGCGCCGCAGCGACAGCGCGGCTCGGGCGGGATCGGGAAGATCGTGGAGAACCTCGGCCAGTTCCGCCACGGTCGTGACACGGATCTCGTTGAGGTCGAACGCACGCTCGAGCAGTCTCGCGAACGCCTTCTCGGCCACCTCCGGCCGGGCGTTCTCCAGGCAGCACGCGAACAGGACCTGCTCGAGCAGCGGCCGTGACGTGTTCGGCACGATCGGCTTGTAGACCGCCCGCAGCGCCTTCTGCAGTTTGGGGAGAAGCACCGACCGGGCCGGCTGCTTGACGGCGGGAGGTTTCACGGCGGCGGGCTGCTTGGCTGGCGTGGGCTGCTTGGCAGTGGCTGCCTGTTTCGCGGGCGCCACCTGCTTCGCGGGGGCGGGCCTGGCCCCCGCCTTCGCAGCTCCGACTGCCGGCTTCCCCTTGGTGGGCCGGGCCGCGTGGCCGGGCTTGCGGGACGGCTGCTGATTTCGCTTCGGTGCTTTCATGGTTCGGTTCCTGCTGCTTCCTGCCGTTCTTCATCGTGTGCCGCCGTCGCGGGATCTGCCGCTGGCGACACCTCCGTCGGGTGCGGCAGCACCTCCCCGAGGACACGGGCGATCTCCAGCGCGTGCTTGACACCCCGGTCGAGCTCGAACCGCAGCCGCGGCGTATAGCGGGTCTCGATCCGCTCCGCGATCCGCGACTGGAGAAAGCCGGCGGAGTTGGCGAGGCCGCGCAGGGCGAGTTGCTGTTTCGCCGGACTGCCCATGATCGAGACATGGATCGTCGCGGCCCGCATGTCCGGGTCCATCTCCACGCCGGTCACGGTCACGTCCCGGACGCGGGGATCGCGCACCTCGGTGAGGATGGCCATGCCGACCACCTCCCGCACCGCCTCGGCCGCCTTGAGAAGTCGTCGCGTGCTCACGAGAGCGTCCGTGCGACTTCCTCGATCCGGTAGCACTCGAGGATGTCGCCCTCCTTGACGTCGTTGAAGCCGGCCAGTTTGATGCCGCACTCGAGACCGTCACGAACCTCGCGGGCGTCGTCCTTCTCGCGCTTCAGCGATTCGATGCCGTACTCGCCGATCACACGGCTGTCGCGAATCACCCGCATCCGGCCGTTCCGCGCGATCACGCCGGCGATCACGCGGCAGCCGGCGATCACACCGAGGCGGCTGATCGAGAAGGTCCGCTGCACGATCGCCCGGCCGAGATCGGTCTCGCGCTTCTCGGGCGCGAGCATGCCCTCGAGGGCTTTCCGCAGGTCGTCGGTCACCTGGTAGATGATGTCGTATCGCCGGACCTGCACGCCCCGATCCTCCGCCGCCGACCGGGCACGCTCGTCCGGCACGACGTTGAAGCCGATGATCACCGCGTCCGAGGCGTCGGCGAGGGCGACGTCCGCCTCGGTGATGCCCCCCACGGTCGCCTGGAGGACACGGACCTTGACCTCGGGATGATCGAGCTTCTGCAGTTCCTTGAGGATCGCCTCGATCGATCCGCGCTGGTCAGCGCGGAGGATGAGGTTGAGCGTGGGGGCCTTCTGGGCACCGAGCCGGTCGGCCAGGTTTTCCAGCGTCACGTGCACCGGGGCATGGCCCAGGCTCATCTGGCGCCGGATGCCGCTGCGCTGCACCGCCACCTCGCGGGCCTTGGCGATGTCGCCCACCACCTGAAACCGGTCGCCGGCGCCCGGGGCGACGTCGAGACCGGTGGCGAACACCGGGGTGCCGGGGGCCGCGCTCGTCAGTTTCCGCCTCGTCAGCGTGTCGAACAGCGACTTGACATGGCCGCTTGCCTCGCCGCAGACGAGGGCATCGCCGACCCGCAGCGTCCCCTTCTGCACCAGCAGGCAGGCGACCACCCCGCGGCCCTCGTGGATCGAGGCGTCGAGGCAGACGCCGGCGGCGCTCCGCTCCGGGTTCGCCCGTAGGTCGTGCAGTTCAGCGATCGTGAGCAGCGTGTCGAGCAGTTGGTCGACGCCCGCGCCGGTCACGGCGCTCGTCTTCACGACTTCCGTCTCGCCGCCCCATTCGGTGGGCAGCAGCTCATTCGCCGCCAACTGCTGGTAGACGCGTTGCACGTCCGCACCGGGCAGGTCGATCTTGTTGATGCAGGCCACGATCGGCACGCCCGCAGCCCGGGCGTGGCTGATCGCCTCCTCGGTCTGCGGCATGATCCCGTCGTCGGCGGCGACCACGATCACCGCACAGTCGGTCACGTTGGCGCCGCGGGCCCGCATCTGCGTGAACGCCTCGTGCCCCGGCGTGTCGACGAACGTCACCGACCTGTCGTTGTGCTTGACGGAATAGGCGCGGATGTGCTGCGTGATCCCGCCGCTCTCACGGGCGGCGACGTCGATGCCGAGGATCCTGTCGAGGAGTGATGTCTTGCCATGGTCGACGTGCCCGAGGAAGGTCACGACCGGCGGCCGCGGCTGCCGCAGGACGGGATCCTCGTCGACCGCATCAAAGCCGGCGAGCAGTTCCTTCTCCAGGTCCTCGACCGTCTTGATGTCGAGCTGCACCCCCATCTCGGCGGCGAGCAGCTCGACGGTGTCGCGATCGAGAAGGGTCGCCATGCTGGGCATCGATTCCATCCCGAACGTCAGCAGCTTCTTCAGCACCTCGCTCGCCGCCAGGCCGATCGCCTCGGAGAACGCCCGCACCGTGCAGGGAACCTGGATCGCGGCGTTCGCCTTGCGGGGGGCAGCCGTCGAAACGGCCGCTCCGCGCCGCGGCCGGCCGCCGCGCCGGCGGCGCATCGAATTCTCGTCGTCGCCGCCGCGGCCGTCGGACAGCCGCTTGCGGTTGAGCTGCCGCTGCTCCCGACCCCCGAGCAGGTCGTCCGAAGGACCGCCGGACTTCGAGGGCGTCCGCCGCGGCCGCACGCCGGGCTCGAGTGGCGGCGGCATCGGGGCCGGCCCGGTGCCCCCTCCGCGCAACAGCCCGCCCGGCCGCGGCCGCGAGCCGTCGGCCTGCCGCTGCTGCTCGTGCTTCCGCATGTGATCGGCGAGGGGCTTGGCGCCGCCGGCCTTCGCGCTGCGAATCGCATCGAGCGGCAGCTTCACGTCAGGCTTCTGGGCCACCGGCTCCTGGGACTGCCGCGTCACCGGCGGCCGGTTGGCGGCCGGCATCGGCGCCAGCTTGAAGGCCGGCCGCGGGGCGGGCTTGGCGCCATCCCCCATGCGGCCGGAAAGGGGCCGAGGCCGGGGCTGATCCCCGGCGGCCTTTGCAGGAGGGGCGATTTCCGGCGGCCGACCCTTGTTAATGCCGGCGGGGGCAATGTAATCCTCGCGCTTGAGCGCTCCGGTCGCCGGGGGCGTCGGGGCACCGGCTACCGGGGCCGGTCGCTGCGGTCCCGGCACGGGCGCCGGTCGCTCCGCCACCCGCTGCCGGCCGGCGATGAACTCCCTGAGCTTGGCAACCTCCTCGTCGGTCAGGCTCGCCAGCGCGGATCCCTTGTCCTGGATGCCGGCGCGCGTGCAGATCTCGACCAGCTCCTTGCTGTCAAACTTGAGTTCCTTCGCCAGCGTGTAAATCCGAACAGCCACTCAGTCCTCGCTCCACCGGTTCAGTCCGGCTTGGTGCCCAGCGTTCTCCACTCTCCGACCGCGAACCGTCATCCCACACCGTCCGACCGCGTCTCGCTTCAAACCCCTCCGCCATCGCTGTGCCGCTCATCACGTGCCGTCGGCGGCCGCATCCGCACCCTCCACGGCATGATCGGCGGGCGGTTCCGCCCCGCCGCTCGCGGCCACCGCGTCGGCGACTTCGGCGTCGGCCGTCACCTTCGACTGCTCCCGCTGCTTGCGCCGCTCGTCGGCCGCCGCCACCTCGGCCACGGCGGCCCGCTGCTCGGCCTCGGCGACGATCGCATCCACCGCCTCCTCCGACAGGCCACCGATCTCCATCAGGTCGGCGGGCTCGATCACCGACAGGTCGTCGTAGGACAGGAAGCCCTCTCCCACGAGCCGCTCGGCGACGGACTCGTCGAGGCCTTCGATCGAGGAATAGCCGGCGATCGCCCGCTCGATCTGCTGGTCGAGCTCCTCGCGGGTCATGATCTCGATGTCCCAGCCGCAGAGCTTGCTGGCAAGCCGCACGTTTTGGCCGCGCCGGCCGATCGCCAACGACAGCTGGTCCTCGCGGACGAGGACGATGCCCCGACCGAGCATCTGGCAGAGGATGACCTCGTCCACCTCCGCCGGCTGCAGCGCGTTGGGCACCAGCACCTGCAGGTCGTCGCTCCAGCGGACGATGTCGATCCGCTCGCCGCCGAGTTCCTCGACGATGTTCTTGATGCGGTTGCCGCGCACGCCCACGCAGGCACCGACGCAGTCGATGCGGCTGTCGGAACTGATCACAGCGACCTTGCTGCGATAGCCGGGCTCGCGGGCGATGGCCCGGATTTCGATCACGCCGTCGGCGATCTCGGGAATCTCCTGCTCGAAGAGCCGCTGCACGAGCTGCGGCCGGATCCGCGACAGGATGATCTTCACCCGGGTACCAACCTTGCGAACCTCGAAGATCGTGGCCCGGACCCGCTCGTTGGCGTGATACGACTCGCCCGGGATCTGCTCGCTCCGCGGCAGGATCGCCTCGGTGCTGCCGAGCGTGACGGTGGCTGCAGCCCCCTCGAACCGGCCCACCACACCCGACACCATCTGCCCGATCTGCTCCTCGAACTCGTCGTGGATGGCATCCCGCTCCGCCTCGCGGATCTTCTGGATGATCACCTGCTTGGCGGTTTGCGCCCCGATCCGCCCTGCCAGTTCGGCGGTGTCGAGAGTCTGACCGTCGCGGGTGCCGGAGACGTGGCCGTCGGCACGGTCGATCGTGAGCGCGATGGAGGACTCCTCGCCATACTGCCTGGCGAGGGCCGTGATGAGGGCGGCCTCGATCGCCTGGAACACGACTTCCTTGTCGATGTTCTTGTCGCGATGAATGGCGTCGACGATGCGGAGAATTTCTTCAGGCTTCATAGGCTGCTCGGAGGCGGCGCAGGCGGACCGCCGGCACAGCCGACGCCCTTACACCGTTTGGACGCCGAAACACCCCGCTTCGCAGGTGTTTGGAACCATCTCCGCAGCCCAGCAGCCAGTCACGCCCGTCGCTTCGGGCAAAGAGTAGGGCGACGGTCGGGCATTGTCAAGGAGCAGCGGCTTTGCCGGGTTCCTGCCGCTTCGACGGCGGTCGTCCGCTCAGGAATCGTGCCAGCGGCGAAACGCTAGGGCGCCGGCCTGTCCCTGGGGCGTCACGGCGACTGACACGAACAGATTGCCGGCCGGGTCCCCCCGGCGGGCCGCGCGAACCGGGCACTCGGGATCGGCCTCCTCGTAGTTGAGGAGCGGAAACAGCTCGCCGCGCTGCATGGCCAGCAGGCTGGCGACGCACTCGACGAGCCCGCTGCCCCCGCCGAGGTTGCCGAAATTCGCCTTCGCCGCGACCGTCGGCACGCGGCCGACGGCATCCCCGAGCACGTCGCCGAGGGCCGCCGCCTCGGCCCGGTCGCCGAGCACCGTGCTCGCGCCGTGAGCATGGACGTGCCCCACATCCTCGGCGCCCGCGTCGGCCGACTCGAGGGCCCGGCCGACGGCCTGCGCCGTCACGCGGCGCCGCAGGCCGACACCCGCCTTGTCCGTCCCGCACCGCGCCGCATGACCGACGACCTCGCCGTAGATCCGCGCCCCGCGGGCGCGGGCGTGCGACAGTTCCTCGAGCACGAGGACCGCCGCCCCCTCGCCGAGAACCATGCCCTGACGCCCCTTGTCGAAGGGGCGACTCCAGCGGGCGGGGTCTCCCGTGCCGAGCGCCACCTGCTCGCTCTGCAGGGCGTGCACCGTCTTCATGGGATGAACGCGGGTGCCGGTGGCGCCGGCGAGCATGGCATCTGCCGCACCGCGTCGGATTGTGACCAGGGCCTCGCCCACGGCGAGGTGGCCGCTGGCCTCGCGAAGCGTCAGCGAGTTGCTCGGCCCGCGCAGATCGTTGTAGATCGCGATGTGGCTGGCGGGCATGTTTGGCAGGTACTTGAGGAGCCAGAGGGGGGTGATCCGCGACATGCCATCGGTCGCCCAGCGGTCGAAGGTGAACGTTCCGTCGGCAGCCCGGCAGTGGACGACGCTGGCGGTGAAATCCTCAGGCACGGTGAGCATGTAGTCGGAGCCGAACACGCAGCCGATCCGCTCTGGGGCATGGTGCCCGGCAACGCCCCCCGCGTCGTGGAGGGCGCGCTGGGCGGCCGCGACCGCCATCTGGCTCTCACGGCACATCACCTTGAGCCCCTTGCGGATCGCCTTCTTGCGCTCCCCCTCCAGCGGCCCGAAGTTGTCGATGTCGCCCGTGAACGCCCGGGCCTCCGCCGCATGCCGGAGCGGGATGCCGGCCGGGGGAAACAGGCTGATATCCCCCATCCCGCTGCGCCCCTCGAGGAGGCCCGACCAGAGATCGTCCAGCGTCAGCCCGAGCGGCGTGACGACGCCCATGCCGGTGACCACGACCCGTCGCGTTGCGGAGCCGCTCATGCCAGTTGCCCTCGTCGATGCCTGTGTGACCGCTCCGCAGCTCTCGACATGCCAGCCCGCCCCGCGTTGCCGTCGCACGCGCCGCGGCGCGGGGTCGCGACCCCGGCCGCCGTCAGTCGAGCCGCGACAGTACGAGCGATGCGTTGTGACCGCCGAACCCGAAGCTGTTGCTCATCGCGACATCGACCCGGGCCTGCCGGGCCTGATTGGGCGTGTAGTCGAGATCGCAGTCGGGGTCGGGCGTGTCGAGGTTGATGGTCGGGGTGATGACGCCGTGATGGATCGTGAGGGCGCAGACGACGAGTTCGATGCCGCCACTGGCGCCGAGCGTGTGGCCGAGCTGGCTCTTGGTGCTGGAGATCGCCAGCCGCCGGGCGTGGTCGCCGAACACCCGCTTGACGGCGGCGGTCTCCGCCTTGTCGCCGAGCGGCGTGCTCGTGCCGTGGGCGTTGATGTAGTGCACCGCCTCCGGAGCGAGCCCCGCGTCCCGTAGCGCCATCGCCATCGCATGGCCGGCCCCACGCCCCTCCTCGTCGGGCTGCGTGATGTGGCCGGCGTCGCCGCTGGCCCCGTAGCCGCGCAGCTCCGCGTAGATCCGCGCTCCCCGGGCCCGGGCGTGTTCCAACTCCTCGATCACGACGACGCCCGCCCCCTCCGCGAGCACGAACCCGTCCCGCTCGACATCGAACGGCCGGCTCGCCCGCTGCGGGGCGTCGGACCGGAACGACAGGGCGCGCATGTTCTGGAACCCGGCCAGGCCGATCGGCGTGAGCGCTGCCTCGCTGCCGCCGCTGACCATCACGTCGGCATCGCCATACTCGATCGCCCGCAGCGCCGAGCCGAGCGAGTTGGCCGCGCTGGCGCAGGCGGTGGCAACCGCGAAGTTCGGCCCCTTGATGCCGTACAGGCTCGAGACGTGGCCGCTGGCGGAGTTGACCATCAGCTTGGGAATCGTGAACGGGGAGACCTTGTCGATCCCCTTGTGGAGGAGCCGCTCCTCCTGAACCTCGAACTCCCACAGGCCGCCGATGCCGGAGCCGATGACCACGCCGCAGCGGTAGGGATCGGTCCGCGAGAAGTCGATCCCCGCGTCGCCAACCGCATCCTTGGCGGCGGCGATGGCGAACTGCGTGAACCGATCAAGCCGCTTGAGCTCCTTCGGGCCCGCGATGTCCTCCTTCTCGGCCTCCCAGTGCACCTGGCCGCCGAACTGGACGCGGTATCCGGAGACGTCGAACAGGCTGATCGGGCCGACGCCGCTGGCGCCGCTGACGAGCCGTTCCCAGACGAGCCCGAGCGGCCGCCCGAGCGGCGTCACTACGCCGAGCCCCGTCACGACGGCCCGCCTCTTAGTCCGTTGGCTCACGATCGCATCAACCCTGATGCTTCTCGATGAACTCGACCGCCTGACCGACGGTCTGGATCTTCTCGGCGGCGTCGTCCGGGATGTTGATCTCGAACTCCTCCTCGAGTTCCATGACGAGCTCGACGGTGTCGAGCGAGTCGGCCCCCAAGTCGTTGATGAACGACGTCGCAGGCGTGATCTGGTCCTTGCTCACACCGAGCTGGGTCGACACGATCTCGATCACTCGCTCTTGGACTGATGCCACCGTATGAACCTCCTGAAACCCGAATCCGAAGCCTGCTGAAACCGGACGCCTTCGCAGCTGCATGCCGGCCGTCGGCCGCGGCCGACGTCACCGGGTCACCGTCGTGCACCCGCGGTCAACACGGGTGGAGGGAGACGTCCATGAAGGCGTTCCGTGCCCGAGTTCACGGCGAAGATATACCCGTTCCCGGTCGCCGCTGTCCAGCCCGGGAAAAACCGGGCGCCGTGGGGCCCCCGGGCAGCCTCGTCCGGCCCGGCAGCCCGGCCGCGCAGCCGGCCGCGGAGCACGATCAGCCGATCAGGCCGCCATCCACGACCAGCGTCTGGGCGGTGATGTAGCCGGACGACGGGGCGGCCAGGAACAGCACCGCCTCGGCGATCTCCCATGCCTCGCCGAGCCGCTTCGCCGGCACCCGCTTCTTGACCTCGTCGAGCAGTGCCGGGCCGAGGGCGGCCGTCATGTCGCTGGCGATGAAACCCGGCGCGACGGCGTTGACCGTGATCTTGCGGCCGGCGAGTTCCTTGGCCACGGTCCGGGTCAGGCCCACCAGGCCGGCCTTGGAGGCGGAATAGTTCGCCTGCCCGGGGTTGCCGATCAGGCCGGACACGCTCGCCACGTTGACGATCCGGCCGTAACGCTGCTGCATCATCGGCCGGCTGGCGGCCCGCATGAACAGGAACGGGGCCCGCAGGTTCGTGGTCAGCACGGTATCCCACTCCTCGTCGCTCATCCGCGGCAGGAGCGTGTCGCGGGTGACGCCGGCGTTGTTGACGAGGATGTCGAGCCGGCCGAGTTTCTCCACGACCGTTTCCACGACCCGCTGGATGTCGTCCCCCTGGGTCACGTCGCAGGGAAACACCTCGGCCCGGCCGCCGGCCGCCGCGATGCCCTCCGCCACGGTGGCGAGCTTGTCCGCCGACCGGGCCACGAGGGCCACAGCGGCACCCGCGGCGGCGAGCGTCTCGGCGATCGCCCGGCCGAGGCCCTGCGAGGCTCCGGTGACGATCGCGACCTGGCCGCCGAGATCGATCTTCACACGGCGCGATTCCGCCGCGATTCCCGCTTTCTCAGCCATGGTTTTGCCCTCTGCGTGTCAGTGTCTCACCATCATTCGTACAGCGACTCAGTCGAACACCCCGTGGCAGGCGACGCCGCGGTCGATCCGCTTCATCAGCCCGCGCAGCACGCGGCCCGGGCCGACCTCCCAGATCGTCCGCACGCCCGTGGAGAGGATGGATGCCATGGAGGCATTCCACTCGACAACGCCCACGACCTGGCGGGCGAGGAGCCGGCGAATGTCCGCGGGGTCGTCGTGGGGCCGGGCATCGACGTTGCTCACCACCGGGATCCGCGGCGGCCGGACGGGTGTCTCCGCCAAGGCCGCCGTGAGCCGCTCCACCGCGGGCTGCATCAGCCGGGTGTGGAAGGCTCCGGCCACGTCGAGCGGCACGCACTTGAGCGCACCGGCCGCGGCGGCCGCCTCCTCCAGCCGCCGGCAGGCCGCGGCCGTGCCGGACACGACGATGTTACCCGGGCAGAGGACGTTGGCCACCTCGAGGACGTCCGCCGCGCGGCAGGTGTCGCAGAGATCGACGAGCTTCTCCCGTTCCACGCCGAGCACGGCGAGCATCGCGCCCGGGCTCGCGTCGGCACAGTCCTGCATCGCCCGGCCGCGGAGATCGACGAGACGCACGGCGTCGTCAAACTCGATCGCCCCGGAGAAGACGAGCGCCGTGTACTCGCCGAGCGACAGGCCGGCCGTGACGCCCGCCACGGTGAGCGGATTTCCTTCCCGCTCCCGCAGCACCTCCAGGGCCGCCAGGCTGGTGACGAGGATCGCCGGCTGACTGATCGCCGTGGCCCCGAGTTTCTCGTGCGGCCCCTCGCGACAGATTTTGAGCAGGTCGTAGCCGAGAACTTCCGCGGCCCGTTCGAAGACCCGACGGGCGGCGAGGCTTTCGTCAACCCACGGCCCCGCCATGCCGACGGACTGGGCGCCCTGTCCGGGAAAAACGATCGCCGTTGCCACGGGCGATCAGTCCTCGGCCTTGACGACGGCCCGGCCCATGTAGTGCCCGCAGGTGCCGCAGATCCGGTGCGTCGGCACGGCCTTGCCGCAGTTCGAGCAGAACGTCAACTGGCGAGGGGTAAGGAAGTCGTGGGCCCGCCGGGAACGGGTCTTTTGGTTCGATTGACGTCGCTTGGGAACGGCCATAAAGCACCTGAATCAGTTCGCAGGGAAGGCCGTAGCGTAGCCAGAAGACGGGTCGGCGGTCAATCCGCAGCCGTCCGTGCGGCCGAACAGGGCCGGGCCCGACGGCTCCCACGGTCAAAACAGACGCGGCTGGCCCCCCGACCGGGGCAGGGCACCGATGTGATCCTCCCCCTTGGGCGTGATTTTCCGGCCCCGCGGCGTGCGCACGACGAGTTCGCAGCGGAGCAGGAACGGCTCGACGTCGTCCTCCAGCGTGTCGGGAGCGGTGCTCATCGTGTGGGCGATGGCTTCGATCCCCACCGGCCCGCCGGCGAACACCCGCTGGATCGTCTCCAGGTAGCGGCGATCGAAGCCGTCGAGGCCGAGCTCGTCGATCCCCTGCATGTCGAGCGCGGCGCGGGCGATCTCGACGTCCAGCTGGTCGTCGGCCCGGCTGGTGGAGAAGTCGCGGATCCAGCGCAGCCGATTGTTGGCCAGCCGCGGCGTGCCGCGGCTGCGCCGGGCGATCTCGTCGGCGGAGGCGTCGTCCATCGGCATCGTGAGCTTGGTGGCCGAGCGGCGGACGATGTCGGCGAGTTCCGCGGCCGAGTAGTAGTCGAGGTGCTCGCGAATCACGAACCGGTCGCGAAGCGGCGCGGAGATCAGGCCCGCCCGGGTCGTCGCCCCGACGAGGGTGAACGGCCGCAGCGGCATGTTGATCGTCCGCGCGGCCACGCCGTCGCCGAGGGTGATGTCGATCCGGAAATCCTCCATCGCCGGATAGAGGAACTCCTCGACGGCGATCGGCAGCCGGTGGATCTCGTCGATGAACAGCACCGAGCCCTCGGAGCAGTTGGTGAGATACGGCAGCAGGTCCTTGGGGGCGGAGAGGGCGGCGCCGCTGGCGATCTGCAGGGTCGTGCCCAGCTCGTTGGGGATGCAGGTGGCGAACGTCGTCTTGCCGAGGCCGGGGGGGCCGTCGAGGAGGATGTGGCCGAGCGGCTCGCCGCGTTTGCGGGCGGCGTCGATGGCGATCGAGAGCCGCTCGTGGACGGCCCGCTGGCCGATCATCTCCGCCATCCGCTGCGGCCGCAGGGCGCGGTCCTCGGGCGCCGGCTCGCTGCTCGCCTGCACGCTCGGTTCGCGAAAACTCTCCATACGCGAGAGCATAGCGGAGCCGGTGCCGGGCGCCGTCAGCGCAGCGGCTTTTGCATCTGGCGATAGATGATTTCGAGGGCCGCCTGGACGTCGGCGGGCTTCTTCTTTTCCTGCCGCAGGGCATCGACGAGCCGGCGGGCGTCGGCGTCGGAATGGCCGAGGGAACGGAGGACGTCGAACGTCTCGGAGAGGACATCGGCGGCGACCGCCTCACCGGGGGCCTCGCGGGCGACGAGGAGGGCGAATTTCGGCATCCGACGCCGAAGCTTGGCGATCATCCGCTCGGCGGTGGCGGCGCCGATGCCGGGGAGGGTGGCGAGCGTCTTGGCGTCCTGGCCGTCGATCGCGGCGGCGATCTCGCCGACGGGGCGGATGATGGCCCGCAGCGCCTTCCGCACGCCGACGCCGTCAACCTCGCAGATCAGCTCGAAGAACTCGCGTTCCACCTCCGAGAGAAAGCCGACGAGCCGGGGGACGAGGTTGCCGCGGCCGGGGCTCCCCTCCAGGTATTCGATGGTGTGGAGGACGATCGGCTGCCCGATCCGCTGCTGGAGCCCGCGCCGAACGAGGTCGGTGACGAGGACCTCGTGGACGACGGGGCCGAGGGCGATCTCGACGCCATTCGAGGTGGGGTCGACGCGCTCGAGCGTGCCCGAGATTTTGGTGATCATGGTGGTGGAGCCAGGCCTGCGGATGTCATGCCCGGCCGCTCTGCACGCGGACGATTGCCGTGCCGAAGAGCAGGGGACGGATGCGGAGGTGGTAGTCGGCGAGGGCCACGGCGAGGGCATCGGCGGCATCGGCCGGCTCCGGGCGGGCGGCGAGGCCGAGCTCGCGCTGGACCGCGGCCTGGATCTGCTCCTTGCCGGCATGACCGGAGCCAGCGAGCGCGCTCTTGACGCGATTCGGCAGGTAGTGGTGCACGGCCAGGCCGGCCTGGGCGGCCGCCAGGCAGATCACGCCGCGGGCATGGCCGAGGAGGATCGCTGTCTTGGGAAACCGGGCGTGGGCGAAGACCTGCTCGATCGCCAACGCCGTCGGCTTGAACTCCTCGAGCACCTCGCGGATGCCGGAGTGGATCGTGAGCAGCCGGTCCTCGATCGCCTCGCCGCGGGACCGGACGGTGCCCGCTTCGACGAGCCGGACCCGGGCCCCGTGGCATTCGACGACGCCGTAGCCGGTGACGTTCAGCCCCGGGTCGAAACCGACCACGCGTTGTGCGGCCGCGATCGCTGGCATGAGGAGAGCCTAGCGGCCGCGCCGCCGATCCCCCAAGGGCAGTTCCGCTGGTTACTCGTCCACCGGACGGGGTTGCCCGTGCCTCGTTCGCCGGACGTTCGCCTCGGCCCTCCAGGCCTCGGCTCTCTGCATGTCCGCTGCGCTTCGCCATCCTGGCTTCGCTTGCTCCCACAGCCCGGCTCACGGGGCACGGGCAGCCCCGCCACCACTGCCAAGCCGCAGCCCCCAGTGGCAGCGCCCACCACCCCGCGGTCTGGAAGACCGCGGCCGCCCGTTCGGGCAACCCTCGGCGTTGCCCGCGACGGGCCAAGCGAAAACGGGCAGGATGCCCGTGTTTCGCGTGCAGATAGACGGCACCGGAATACACCCGGAAGGGCTCGAACCTTCAACCTTCGGGGCTCGATCACGCAAACCCTCGGCATCATGCCTCGGTTTGCTTGGCCGGCATCCGCCGGCTCTCGAAAGGCCGCCCTCACGGCGGCCAATACATGCCGAATACACCAAATACACCCGGAAGGGCTCGAACCTTCAACCTTCGGTTCCGTAGACCGATGCTCTATCCAATTGAGCTACGGGTGCGTGCAGGAAACGATACCGCGCGAACGGCGCGGAACCAAGATTGCCCCGAAAAACCCCTTACGCACGAGGCACGAGAAACCCCTCCTTGTCGACCTCGAAGCGGTCGGCGAGCAGGACGGCGCCGGGAACGCCGCCCCCCGTCGGCCGCGGCAGCGTGGCGCCCACCACGAGCGAACGCGCTTCTTCAGCGGACTCGTGGCTGCCACCGACGGGTTCCAGGCCGAGCCGGCCGCGGTCGGCCGCCCGCGGCCAGACGACCACGCCGTTGACGACGCGGCCCACCGTCTCCGGCTTGGAAATCGTCTCGTGATCCCAGCCGATCCGCTTGGCCGGCGTGTTCATCGCCACGAGCCCCGCGGCCTCCGCCGGCGCGTAGGCCACCACCGGCTCGACGCCGAAGGCGGCCGCGAAGGCCGCGATCGCCTCCCGGGCACGAGCGAGTTCGCCGGCCGCGCCGATCGGGACGACGACGACCTCCAGCACGGGCAGGGCAGGGGGTGACGCGAGCGTTGCCACGGCAGCCACCTGCTCGACCCGGGCGAGCCAGATCGTGGCCCGTGCCCGGGCGAGCGCGGCGAGCAGCTCGGCCGGCGGCGTGGCCGCGTCGATCGTCGTCGCCTGGATGCGGAGCAGCCGCCCGGCCTGGAGCCCGAGCGATTCGTGGAGCGGGTCGCCGGGGGCGAGCGCGGCGACAAGCCGATCGTCGCGCCGCACGAGACAGCAGCCGTCGAAGGCCTCGGCCGTGGCCGCGTGCGGCTCGAGCCGGGCGGCGACGGCCCCGGCCGCCACCTCCTGGAGCGCGCGCCGGGCCTGGTCGGGATGCGTGCCGGGCGGCAGGACGGGGCCGAAGGTGAGCGTCACGGCCCGACGCCAGAGCCGCGGCCACTTCGTGAAGTAGCGGCCCTCGGAGAACGACAGGCCGCTCCCCCACAGGCCGTCGATCGACACCGGCTGGATCGGCGACGAGACCTTCTCCAGAAGCCACTCCAGCCCGCGTTTGAAGCCGAGCAGTTGCCCCGTGCGGGAGATGCCCGCCTCGCAGAAGATGCCGATCGCATCACCTTCCGTGATGCCCGACTGGATCGACTTGAGCGCCGTCCCGATCGACTTGGGACGCGGATCGAAGAGGATGAACCGCCACTGGTCGGCGAGCATGCGCAGGAAGCGGCCCCGGATGTTGGGGCCGTAGACGACCATCCGCACCGGTCGCGGGCTGGCCATCGGGAGCAGGAACCCGTCGAGCCAGGAGAGGTGGTTGGCGACCATCACGACCGGGCCGTCGACCGGAATCCGCTCCAGGCCGCGGACGCGAAACCGCCAGATGCCGTGGACGATCGTGGCGACGAACATGCGCAGCGTGGCCCGCGGGGCGCACCACGCGGCCACGAGCATGGCCAGCAGCGAGAGAAGAGCGAAGATCACGAAGATCGCCCGCGCGGAGAACAGCGGCGCCTTCTCCGGGCCGAACGGTGCCCGTAGGCCGCCGTACGCCAGCGACGCGAGGAACATGCCGCTGAACAGCAGCAGGTTCGTGGCCGCGAGGACGCCGCCGAGCCGGTCGGCGGGACTTTTTTCCTGCAGGAAAGTTTCCAGCGGCACGTCGAACATGCCGGCTCCGAAGCCGAGCACGACGAGCCAGAAGATCGGCCCCCAGGGGATGCCCGCATCAACGGCGAGGAACGGTCCGCCGGTCAGGGCGAGGGCCAGGAACGCCACCGTCATGATCGCCGCGCCGAGGGGCACGAAGCCGAGATCGACCCGCGGGTCGGCGGCGGCAGGCCGGGCCGCGATCCGTCCGGTGACCAGGCTGCCGGCACCGATGCCGGCGAGGAGCGCGATCAGGAGCGGGACGATCCGCCCCTGCGAGGTGGCGCCCGCCTCGGTGCCGAACTGATCGACATTGGCATGGGCCACGGCGCCGATCGCCCAGAAGAAGACGATGCCCGCGGCGGCGGCGGCGAGCTCGCGGCGGCGCAGAAGCGCTCCGACATCAGTCCAGATGCGGGCCAGGGCGTTCCAGGCAGGGGGCGCCTGCGGATCGGCGGCCGCCAGCCGCGGCAGCCAGGCCGTCGCGACGAGTCCGGCGACGGCTGCGGACCCGAGCACGACGGCCGTCGGCCAGATGCGGACTGACGCCGACACGGCCGTCTCGAGCGGCGTCACGTCGGCGGCCCAGTTGCCGGCGACGGTGCCCGCGAGGATCGCCAGCAGCGAGACGAGGGCGAACAGGCCGTTCGCCGCGGAGAGTCGCGCTGCCGGGACGATCTCGGGGAGCGCGCCGACGAGCGCCGGCGTCATCAGGGCCGCCAGGGTTCCGATCGCCATCACCGCGCCCAGGAGCAGCCACAGCCCGAGCGGCAGCCCGAGCCACTCCATGTCCCAACCGGCCGCGAACCCGACGACCGCCGCCGCGGCCGCCGCGACCAGCACCTCGGCCAGCTTGCACCAGCGGATGACCGACGTCTTCACATGGCGGTCGGCCAACGCACCGGCCAGCCAGGAAAAAAGCACGTATGGCAGCGACAGCCCCACGAGGCCGACGGTCATCACCAACGACATGTCCGCCACATCGACCAGCCGTTTGCCGAGGCCGATCGCCAGCCACTTGAGAGCGTGGTCGTTGAAGAGCGTGAGGCCACGCACGACCAGCAGCGGCCTGAAGCCGGGAGACGGACGGTCCAAGGTGTCGCCTTTCTCGGGGGCGATGGCCGGCGTAAGGAGGGCCGACCGTTCGGCTCCCTGCCCCCGCCGCTGGCCCAATTTCCCGGCGGGAATGTCAGACTGTGACGGCTGTTTGCACAACCCGTCAATCCGAACGTATTCTCATTCTGGAGAGGGCGTCATGCGACCGGGAATGTCACGGGTCGTCGGCCCCCTCCCGCGAGTCCCGCGTGGGGACGCTGAAAGGTTTGCCATGCGATCGCCGACCAGCCACTCCCTGCTTGCCACCGCCGCCATCGCCCTGCTGACCGCAGCCGGAGCCGGGACCGCTTCCGCCCAGGTCGTCTACTACCCTGCCTACCGCCCCGTCGTCGCTGCGCCGGTGCTGGCGGCACCTGTGATCGCGGCGCCTGTCTTCGCTCCGACCTACGTCTCGAACTACGTGCCGGCGGGCAACTACGCCGCCGTCACCGCCTTCTCGCCGCCACTGGTCACGGAGCCGGCGGCGATCGCCGTCCGCGCTGCGTACCCGCCCGCTTTTGCACCGCTGGCGGCGACGCCCGTCACCAGTTTCTACTCGCCGGCAGCGGTGGCGGCGCCGATCGTCGCCGCCCCAACCGTCGTGCCGGTCACCACCTACTACGCCCCTGCTGCCGTCGCGGTCCCGATGCGCCAGGGCATCTTTGGCGGCTGGCGGCCCGTTCGCGGGGCGTACGCGATCCCGTACTGAGCCGTTCTGAACCGGCAACGCCCGCGGGTTTCTTGACCGGTTTTCCGGCCACCCTATAGTACGGGCGTTCGTGCCGGAGCCGTACCCCCGGCCGGCGACAGGCAGCCAGCCGAAGGCCGTGGATGACGCGGACGGTCAACATCATCGGTGCCGGTCCCGGCGGCCTCGCCGCCGCGATGCTCCTCGCCCGGGCCGGTGTCCAGGTGCGAATCTTCGAGCGGCTCGGCGTTCCCGGCGGCCGCACGAGCACCATCTCCACTCCCGAGGGCTTCCGGTTCGATCTCGGGCCGACCTTCTTCCTCTACCCGAAGGTGCTGGAGGACATCTTCGGTGCCTGCGGCCGCGACCTGCGGCGTGAGGTCGAAATGGTCCGGCTCGACCCCCAGTACAGGCTCGTGTTCGGAGCCGGCGGAGAACTCCTCGCCACTCCCGACGTGGGCCGAATGGAGGCCGAGGTGGCGCGGCTTTCGCCGGCCGACCGCGGGTCTTTCACGCGATTCATGCAGGCGACCCGCGAGAAGTTCGCTCGCTTCGCCCCGTTCCTGGAGCAGCCGTTCGAGAGTTGGATGGATCTCGCCAGCCCCGACCTGCTCAAACTGATGCCGATCCTCAAGCCGTGGCGCAGCCTCGACGCGGAACTCGGCACGTTCTTCTCCGACGAGCGGATCCGGCTGGCGTTCACGTTCCAGTCGAAGTACCTGGGGATGTCCCCGTTCCGCTGTCCGAGCCTGTTCTCGATCCTGTCGTTCCTGGAGTACGAGCACGGCGTCTACCATCCGATCGGCGGCTGCGGCGCCGTGAGCGCGGCGATGGCCCGGATCGCCGGCGAACTCGGGGCCGACATCCGCTACGGCGAGCCGGTCGAGGGCCTGGAGTTTGCCGGACGGCGGATCACCGCCGTCCGCAGTGGCTCCGGCCTGCATCCGGCCGATGCCACGATCGTCAACGCCGACTTCGCCCGGAGCATGACCAGGCTCGTGCCCGACGGGCTTCGGCGGCGCTGGAACGACCGGCGGATCGCCTCGCGGCGTTTCTCCTGCTCGACCTTCATGCTCTACCTGGGCATTGAGGGGCGGTACGACGACGTCGCCCACCACAACATCTACCTGTCGGAAAACTACCGGGAGAACCTCGCCGACATCGAGCACCGGCACGTGCTCAGTCGCGACCCGTCGATGTACGTGCAAAACGCCTGCGTCACCGACTCGACGCTGGCGCCGCCCGGGATGAGCACGCTGTACCTGCTCATCCCCGTCACACACCGGCATCCCAACGTCGACTGGCGCCGGGAAGGTCCGCGGTACCGCGAGGTGGCCCTCGACCAGATGGAGCGGATCGGCATTCGGGGCGTCCGCGACCGGATCCGCTTCGAGAAGATGCTCACGCCCGACGACTGGCAGGACGAGTACGAGATCTACCGCGGGGCGACGTTCAACCTGTCCCACGACCTCGGCCAGATGCTCCACATGCGGCCCCACAATCGCTTCGAGGACGTGGAGCGGATGTATCTCGTCGGCGGCGGCACGCACCCGGGCAGCGGCCTGCCCGTGATCTACTCGTCGGCCCGGATCACGACCGACCTGCTGCTCGACGACCTGGGAATCAGCCGGCCGGTCGCCACGTCCGTGCGGCCGGCGACCGGCCGCGTGCGGGGCGAGGAGCCGGCCGCCGCGGTCTGACCCGCGGCGCCAGGGACCGAACACCGGCCAAGGAAGCCACGATGAAGCAAAACCGCGACGACAACAGGGTGGTGGTGATCGGCAGCGGCCTCGGCGGCCTGGCGGCCGCCTGCACGCTGGCCGCCCGCGGCTACGCCGTGACGCTGTGCGAGAAAAATCCCTGGGTCGGCGGCAAGGCGGCCGTGATCGATGAGCAGGGCTTCCGCTTCGACATGGGGCCGACGATCCTGACGATCCCCCGGGTGCTGAAGCGGATCTGGCAGGAGGCGGGCCGCGATCTCGCCTCCGCGCTCGACCTCGTGCCGCTCGACCCGCAGTGGCGGAGCTTCTTCGTCGACGGCACGACGCTCGACCTCCAGGCCAACGTCCGGGAGATGCAGGCCACGCTCGACGCCTTCGCCCCGGGCAGCGGCGCCGGCTATGCCCGATTCATGGACCTGTCCCATCGGCTCCATCGGCTCTCGGACGAGTTCTTCTTCTGGCGCAGCGTCGGCGGCATGCGCGACATGATCAATGTCCGCCAGAGCCTGTCGGTCGGCTTCCTCAAGGAACTGATCGGGATGCGGCCGGGGCACAGCGTGGCCGGCACCGTCCGGTCGTTCGTGCCCGACGAGCGGGCCGCGCAGATGCTCGACCACTACACGCAGTACGTGGGCAGCTGCCCGGAGCAGTCCCCCGCCGTGCTCTGCGGGATCGCCCACATGCAGTCGAACGACGGCGTCTGGTATCCGCGCGGCGGCACCGGCGCGGTGCCGCGGGCCTTGGCCAACCTCGCCGTCGATCTGGGCGTCGAGATCCGCACCAAGACCCCGATCCGGCGGATCATCATCGAGAACGGGCGGGCGCGGGGCGTGGAGACGGCCGGCGGCGAGACGATCCGGGCCGGGGCCGTGGTCAGCAACTCCGACAGCGTGCGGACGCATCGCGAACTCCTCGAGGGGCCGACGCGGCAGCGGTTCCTCGGCCGGCGCCGCTACGAGCCGGCCTGCTCCGGCGTCGTCCTATACCTCGGCCTCGACAGGCGGTACGAGCAGCTCATCCATCACAACTTCGTCTTCTCGCGCGACCCGCACGAGGAGTTCGAGGCGATCTACCGGCGCGGCGAGCCCGCCCCCGACCCGACCTGCTACGTCTGCGCCCCGGCCGTCACCGAGCCGGAGGTGGCGATCCCCGGTGGCGAGGCGTTGTACGTGCTCGTCCACACTCCGTACCTCCGGCCCCATCACGACTGGTCGAAGATGCTCCCCGGCTACCGCGACACGATCGTCCGCAAGCTCGTGGAGACGGCCGGCATGAAGGATCTGGAGCGGCACATCGTCTTCGAGCGCGCCCTGACGCCGCAGGACATCAACGACCGCTACCACGTCCTCGACGGGGCGATCTACGGCCTGGCGAGCCACGGCAAGTATCTCGGTGCCTTCAAGCCCGCCAACCGCTCCCCGGACGTCGAGGGGCTATACATGGCCGGCGGCTCGGCCCACCCGGGGCCGGGGATGCCGATGGTGATGATGTCGGGGTGGATCGCGGCCGACTGCGTCGATCAGGACCGGATCGTGTCCCGAACCGGCCCGGCTGCGCGGCCGGCGGCCGTGGCGGTGTGACGTCGCCGGTGAAAAGCCGCCGGGGGCGGTGAAAGTCTCGGCTTCGGAGGCGAGGATACGCCAACTCGCCTCGACTGCCCCCGACCCCCGGCTCGTCCGACGGTAGGTCGCGGCGGTCACGCGAAGCCTGGATGCCAACACGCGATGCACACCGTCGACCGCGATCAGGAACCGAAGAGGGAGGTGGAGGAACTGCCGCCGTTCGCGCACGGCATGCACCGCTGGTTCATGTGGTACGTGCGGCGTTACCTGCGCCGCCACTTCCATGCCCTGCGGCTGGCCCGCGGCCCGGCGGGCGCGGCCGACCGGCCGACACTCGGCGCCGAGCCGGTCGTCTTCTACTCCAACCACCCCGGCTGGTGGGATCCGCTCGTGTTCCTGTTCCTCGGCCAGGCGCTCCATCCCGGCCGCATGGTCTACGGGCCGATCGACGCGGCGGCGCTGGGCAAGTACCGGTTCCTGGAACGGATCGGGTTCCTCGGCATCGATCCGCACTCCTGGCGCGGCTCGGCCCGGTTCCTGCGCATGGCCCGGGCCGCGGCCCGGCGCAGCGACGTCATCTTCTGGATCACGGCCCAGGGGCAGTTCAGCGACCCGCGTGTCCGCCCGCTCGCGCTCCGGCCCGGCGTCGGCCATGCCGTCGCGGCGATGGACCACGGACTGGTCGTGCCGCTGGCAGTGGAGTATCCATTCTGGAACGAGCGGTTCCCCGAGGCGCTCGCAGCGTTCGGACCCGTCATGCGGGTCGAGGACTTCCCGGGGCGGACGGCCGACGAGTGGACGACGGTGCTCGCACGGGAACTGGAGGCGACGCAGGACCGGCTCGCAGCGGCGGCGCTGGGCCGTGATCCGGCCGCGTTCACGCCCCTCCTGCGCGGCCGGGTCGGCGTCGGCCCGGCCTACGACATGATCCGCCGGCTCAAGGCCTGGGTCCGCGGCGAGCGGTTCGACGCCTCGCATGGCGGCGCGGCCGACGGAGCGCCGCGATGAGTCCGACGCTGATCGGCATCCTCGCGATCGCGGCCCTGGTGCTGGCGGCGCTGCCGGCGCTGCTGACGCTGGCAAACCTGCGGATCTTCGCGCCGCCACCGCCAGCGCCGGCGACGCGGCCGGCGGTGTCCGTGCTCGTGCCGGCCCGCAACGAGGAGGCCGCGATCGGCCGGCTCTGCCGCGACGTGCTGGCGAGCGCCGACGTCGATCTCGAGCTCGTGATTCTCGACGATGCGAGCACGGACGGCACGGCGGCGATCGTCCGCGACGTCGCCACGGGCGATCCGCGCGTCCGGCTCGTGGCCGGAGCGCCGCTGCCCGCCGGCTGGTGCGGCAAGCAGCATGCCTGCTGGCAGCTCGCCCGGGCCGCGCGGCACGACACCTGGGTGTTTCTGGACGTGGACGTCTCGCCCGCGCCCGACGCCGTGGCCCGGGCGCTGGCCTTTCTCGACGCCTCGGGAGCGGCACTCGTGAGCGGGTTTCCGCGCCAACGGACGAGCTGCCTGCTCGACTGGCTGCTCTTGCCGCTGATCCATTTCATCCTGCTGGGGTTCCTGCCGCTGGCCCGCGCCCGCCGCGACCCCGCGCCGGGGCTGGCGGCCGGCTGCGGGCAGTTCTTCGTCACACGCCGTGCCGACTACGAACGGGCGGGGGGGCACGCTGCGATCCGGGCCTCGCTCCACGACGGCGTCAAACTCCCGCGGGCCTATCGCCGCGCGGGCCTCACGACCGACATCTTCGACGCCACGCCGATCGCTTCATGCCGGATGTACGACCGCAACGCCGACGTCTGGCGCGGCCTGGCGAAGAACGCCACGGAGGGGATCGGCAGCCCGGCCACGATCGTGCCGTTCACGATCCTGCTCGCCGGCGGGCAGATCCTGCCGTTCGTGCTCGTCGCCTGCGGCCTGCTGACCGGCTGCGCCGGATGGCCGCGCTGGGCATTTCCCGTGGCCGTCTCGGCCGCGGTGCTCGCCTGGCTCCCCCGGTTCGTCTCCGCGGGACGGTTCGGCCAGAGCAGCGCGAGCGTCGGCGGCCATCCGGTCGCCGTCGCGCTGTTCCTCGCCATTCAGTGGACGGCACTGGTCGGAAAACTGCTCGGCTTCCAGACCGCCTGGCGGGGCCGCAGCCTCACGCCCCAATGACGCCCGCCACGGCGCCGGGACGGGAACGCGTGAACCAGCCGCCGTCAGCGGCCGCGAACCCGCCTGCCGGCCAGGGCACGGAGAATCGCGCCGATCGTGTGCTGCGCCTCCAGCGGATGGCGGAGCGGCCGTGAGGCGTCGATGGCGTAGGTGTTGCGCCGGCCGTCCTTCGTCCGCACCACGTACCCGTCCCGCACGAGGTCGCAGACGATGCGGTGGGCGGCCCGCTCGCCGATGCCGACCAGATCGGCAATCTCCGCGATCCGGACGTCGGCATTCTCCGCGATGCACACGAGCACGTGGGCATGGTTCGTGAGAAACGTCCACGCCGGCCGACGCCCTGGGCGGAGGTCGGACGTCGGGGCAGGGGATGCGCGACGTGCCATGCCGTAATCCTAGCGAACCACAGCCCCTCTTGACAAGATTTCCGATACATGTTTTATATGACTTGTATTGGAATCCGGCAGACGCGGCCATCGAGGCCGTCTCGTTGCGGACGATACTGACCCAGCCCCACCCCAGGGAGAGTTTCCATGACACGGCATGCGGTTACGGTCATTCCCGGCGACGGAATCGGTCCGGAATGCGTCCAGGCGGCGGTCGAGGTGATCAACGCGACCGGCGCCTCGATTGACTGGATCGAGCGGCATGCCGGCGAACGGGTCTTCAAGCAGGGCATCGCCTCCGGCGTGCCGCAGGAGACGATCGACTCGATCAGCCAGACCCGCGTCGTCCTCAAGGGCCCGCTGGGCACGCCCGTCGGCTTCGGCGAGAAGTCGGCCAACGTCACGCTCCGCAAGCTGTTCGAGACGTTCGCCAACATCCGCCCGGTGCGGGAACTGCCCGGCGTCGTCACCCCTTACACCGGCCAGGGGATCGACCTGGTCGTGGTCCGCGAAAACGTCGAGGACCTGTACGCCGGCATCGAGCACATGCAGACGTCGGACGTCGCCCAGTGCCTGAAGCTGATCAGCGCCAAGGGCTCCGAGAAGATCGTCCGCACGGCCTTCGAGTTCGCCCGCTCCGAGGGGCGGAAATCGGTGGCCTGCGCCACGAAGTCGAACATCATGAAACTCACCGAGGGGGAGGTGAAGCGGACCTTCGAGCGGATCGCGCCGGAGTACCCGGACATCAAGTCCTGGCATGTGATCATCGACAACTGCGCCCACCAACTCGTGAAGAAGCCGTCCCAGTTCGACGTCATCGTGACGACGAACATGAACGGCGACATCATCAGCGACCTGACCTCGGCCCTCGTCGGCGGCCTCGGCTTCGCCCCCTCCGCCAATCTCGGCAACGGAATCGCGATCTTCGAGGCCGTGCATGGCTCGGCCCCGAAGTACGCCGGCAAGGACGTGATCAATCCGACGGCGGTGCTGCTCAGCGGCGTGATGATGCTCAAGCACCTCGGCGAGTTCGCCGCCGCCGCCGACATTGAGCACGCCGTGCTCTGCACGCTTCAGGACGGGAAGCTCACCGGCGACGTCGTCGGCTATGACAAGGGGGTGCCGACGTCGGCGTACACGAAGCACGTCATCGCCAACCTCGGCCGCCGTGCCGAGGGATGGAAGGTACGGGCGGCGCAGCCGATCCGCATGCCGGAGGTGAGCCGGGACCAGATCTTCCGCCCGGCGCGGACGAAGGATGTGGTGGGCGCCGACATCTTCGTGGACAGCGGCCTGACGCCGGCCGTGCTCGGCCCGGCGCTGGAGGTACTCGCCGCGGGCTCCCCCCTGAAACTGAAGATGATCTCCAACCGGGGCACGAAGGTCTATCCCGACGGCAATCCGAACATCGACTGCGTCAGCCACCATCGCTGCCGATTCGTGAGCCGCAGCGGCCAGCCGATCGCGTTCGACGAGGCGCTGGCCCTCGCCCGCCAGATCAACGGAACGCACGAGGTCTGCCACATCGAGCGGCTCCTGCGGATCGACGGCGCCGACGGGTTCACGAAGGCGCAGGGCGAGGACTGATCCGGGGTTCAAACCGGCCTGGCTCAGCCGCGGCGGGCGCGGCGGCGGGCCTCGATCACTGCGGCGACGGCCGCAGCGGCCGAGTCGGCCAGCGCCGTCAGGTGCCCCATCTTGCGGCCGATCCGGGGCTCGGTCTTGCCATAGAGATGCAGCCGCACGCCCGGCACCGCGAGGGCCGCGGCCCAGTCAGGCTCGCGCGGCGGGCCGCCCGCGTCCGCGAACCAGCAGTCGCCGAGCACGTTCGCCATCGCCGCCGGGGCCACGGCCCGCGTCGATCCGAGCGGCAGGCCGCAGACCGCCCGCACCTGCTGCTCGAACTGGCTCGTCGCGCAGGCCTCGATCGTCAGGTGCCCTGAGTTGTGGGTCCGCGGGGCGATCTCGTTGACGAGCACCTCGCCGGAGCGGGTCACGAAGAACTCGATGCAGGCCACGCCGACGACGTCGAGCGCCTCGAGGATCCGGCAGGCTGTCGCGGTCGCCGCATCCCGCACCGTGTCCCCGAGCCCCGCCGGGACGCTCGACACGTCGAGGATGTGATGGGCGTGGGCGTTGCGACTGGGAGCGAACGCGACGACCGCACCGTCACGGCCCCGCGCGGCGATCACCGAGATCTCGCAGTCGAAGTCGATCCAGCCCTCGAGCACGAGCGCGCGCGGCCCCTCCGGCCCGCCGCCGAGCCGTTCCCAGGCGGCCGCGACGTCGGCCGCCGCCGCGAGTTTCATCTGCCCCTTGCCGTCGTAGCCGAAGGCCGCGGTCTTGAGCACCGCGGGGAGGCCGAGATCGGCGACAGCCGCGTCGAGTTCCGGCCGCGACCGGACGATGCGGTGCGGCGCACACGCAAAGGCGTGCCGCACGAGGAACGCCTTTTCGCGGGCCCGGTCCTGCGTGATGAACAGGACGTCGGGATGGGGCCGCACCGGCAGCCGGTCGGCGAGCAGCCGACCGGCTGCCGCCGGCACGTTCTCGAACTCGAAGGTCACGACGTCGAGGCCGGCTGCGACCCGGCCCAGGAATCCGCTGTCGGCGTAATCGCCGACGTGAACGCGGTCGCAGAACCTGGCCGCCGGGCAGTCGGCGACGTCGGAAATCGCCTCGACCCGATAGCCCATCCGCCGGGCCGCGGCGGCGAACATCGCACCGAGTTGGCCGCCGCCGAGGATGCCGAGCGTGGCCCCGGGGAGCAGCACCGTCTGGTCGCGGCTGCTCACGTCAGCGCTCCGACGGCCGGTCCGACCAGCCGTTGGGATCGCCGTCGAGCCGTTCGGCGAGCACGCGCTGCGTCTGGTCGGCCCGATACGCGATCAGCTTCTCGCGCAACTTCCGGTCGTCGAGCGCGAGGATCGAGACCGCGAGCAGCGCCGCGTTGGCGGCGCCGGCCGGGCCGATCGCCAGCGTCCCCACGGGAATGCCGGCCGGCATCTGCACGATCGAGAGCAGCGAATCGACGCCACGCAGCACCGCCGATTCGACCGGCACGCCGAGCACGGGCAGGTGGGTCTGGGCGGCGATCATCCCGGGGAGGTGGGCCGCGCCCCCGGCACCGGCGATGATCACCCGCAGGCCGCGGTCGGCCGCCCCGGTGGCGTACTCGGCGAGTTTTCCCGGCGTCCGGTGGGCAGACACAACCTCACAGGCGTGCGGCACGCCGAACTGCTCGAGGATCTGTGCGGCCCGCTGCAGCGTCGCCCAGTCGGACCGGCTCCCCATCACGACGCCGACCAGGGGGGCAGGGGAGGGGGGCACGGCGAAGTCCTGGACGAGACCGTCGCGCCGGCCCGGCGAAAGGCCGCTCGTCCGCGACGAACGCAGGTCATCTTGCTCTCGGCAGCCGCTCGTTGCAAGGTTGTCGCCATGGCCCGCACGCTTCCCGATGTCCTCCGCTGCGACTGGCCGGCCGACGAGGCCGAGCCGCCGGCGGCGACCGCGGTGGCTCTCGACCGCGCCGCGGACATCATCCGCGGCGGTGGACTCGTCGCCATCCCCACCGAGACGGTCTACGGGCTCGCCGCCGACGCCCTCGACGAGGATGCCGTGGCGGGCATCTTTCGCGCCAAGGGGCGGCCGGCCTCGAACCCGCTCATCGTCCACGTCGCCGACGAAGCGATGGCCCGCGGCCTCGCCGGCAGTTGGCCGGCCGCAGCGGCAGCGATCGCCGCACGGCACTGGCCCGGCCCGGTGACGCTCGTCGTGCCACGAGGCCCGCGGATTCCCGCGATCGTCACCGCGGGAGGCCCGACGGTCGCCGTGCGTTGCCCGGACCACCGCCTCGCCCGCCAACTGATCGCGGTCGTCGGCCGGCCGCTGGCGGCGCCGAGCGCCAATCGCTCGGAGGCCCTCTCGCCGACGACGGCGCATCACGTACTGGCCGGCCTCGGCGCCAAGGTCGAACTGATCCTCGACGGCGGCCCCTGTGGCCGGGGGATCGAATCGACGGTGGTCGATTGCACGACCGATCCGCCGCGCATCCTCCGGCCGGGGCCACTCTCCCGCGCGGCGCTGGAGGCGGCGGTGGGCGGGGCGGTGATCTGGCCCGAGTCGCAGCCTCTTGATTCCCAGGATCCTCGGCCATGCGATGCGGACGGACCCGCGCGCAGCCCCGGGCAGTCTCCCCGGCACTACGCGCCGAAGATTCCCCTGGAGACCTCCCCGAACGCCGCGAAGAGAGTGGCCGAACTGCTTGCCGCCGGCCGCAGGGTCGGCTGGCTGACGACCCGCGCCGACGAGCCCGCGGTCCGGGCGCTGGCCGCCTCCCGCGAGCTCGTCGTCGTGCCGATGCCGGCCGAACCGGAGGCGTTCGCGGCCCGGCTCTACGCGACGCTCCACGCGCTCGACCAACGGCCGCTCGACCGCATCCTGGTCGATTCCCCACCCGACACGGAAGCTTGGCGGGCGGTCCGCGACCGGCTCGGCCGGGCCGCGGAACGGCCCGCCTGATCGATCTCCATGCCGCGTGCCGCCCGGTCAGGCCGGGGCGAGGATCTCGCGCAACGCTGCCGCGATCTCGGGATACTGGAAGACGAAACCGCTCTCCAGCGCCACGCGGGGGATCACCCGCTGTGACGCAAACAGCACCTGCGCGAACTCGCCGAACAGGACCCGCAGGCCGATGTAGGGAGCCGGCATGAAGGCCGGACGATGCAGCTGCCGGCCGAGGGCCCGCGTGAATTCGGAGTTCCGCACCGGGTTCGGGGCGGTGGAGTTCATCGGCCCGCGAATCCCGGCCTGCTCCGCGGCGTGCACGTAGAGCCGGGCGAGGTCGGCGACATGGATCCAGGGCATCCACTGCCGGCCGCTGCCGAGCGGACCGCCGAGGCCGAGCCGAAACGGCGTCAGCATCTTGCCAAGCGCCCCGCCGCCGGCGCCGAGCACGATGCCCGTCCGCGCCGTGACCACGCGGACACCGGCCGCCTCGGCGGCGAGTGCCTCACGCTCCCATTCCACGCACACCCGGCCGAGGAAGTCGTCGGCCGGCGCGGCGGACTCGACGAGTTCCTCGTCGCCGCGATCACCGTAATAGCCGACGGCCGAGGCGCTGACGAGCACCGCCGGCTTGCGAGCCACAGCGGCGATTCCCTGGACGAGGTGCCGGGTGCCGATGACGCGGCTGTCGCGAATCCGCGCCTTCTGGGCGGCGGTCCAGCGGCCTTCCGCGACCGACTCGCCGGCCAGATGGAGCACCGCATCGACGCCCTCGAACGCCTCGGCCGGCGGCGGGCCGGCCTGCGGATCCCAGCGGACGATCCGGGAGGCGAGGTGCCCGATGCTCTGCCGCGCCCGCTCGGGGTTCCGCGACAGCACGATCGGGCCGTCGAGGAGCCGGAGCAGTCGCGGGCCGACGAATCCGGTCGCCCCGGTCACAAGTGCCTTCATGGTCGAACCTCTCGCAACGTGGGAACATGCACCGCGGCCGGTCGCCGCGCGTGTGTCGGCGGATCACGGGTGAACGGCGGCACAGTATAAACAAGTCGCCCATTCTGGCCGCCGCACGTCGATGTCGGCCGCAGCGTCCTGCCCGAGTCCGCCGAGCCGCCCCCCCAGCATGCCCGTCGTCCCCCGCCTGCCGCATGGCTCGCTGCGCCGCGATCTCTGGATCACAACCGCCGACGCCGCCGCCTACAGCGTGATGGTCGGCTGCGGCGAGACCTACATCCCGGCCTTCGCCCTGGCGCTCGGATTCGGCCCGGTGGCCGCCGGCGTGACCGCCACGCTGCCGCTGCTGGTCGGCGCCGTCGTGCAACTGGTCACGCCGGCGGCGGTCGCCCGCATGGGCAGCAACCGGGTGTGGGTGATCGCCTGCACGGCGCTGCAGGCCGCCAGCTTCGTGCCCCTGATCTGCTGGGCCCTCGTCGGCGCGGCCGAGTTCTGGCAACTGCTCCTTGCCGCGAGCGCCTACTGGGCCAGCGGCATGGCGGGCGTGCCGGCCTGGAACTCGTGGATGGGATCGCTCGTTCCCGAGCGGATGCGGGCCGGCTACTTCGCCCAGCGGAATCGCCTCGGTCAGTTCAGCGTGTTCGTCGGCTTCGTGATCGGCGGCATCGTCCTCCAGGCCGGCAAGGAGCGCGGGGGGGCGTTGCTGGCCTTCGCGGCACTGTTCGGCGTGGCGGCGATCGCCCGGCTGCTGTCGACGACCTGCCTGGTCGTGTGCCGGGAACCGCAGCCGCCGGAGCCGCACGATCAGCCGCCGCCGCGTGCCGACGGTGCGCGGACCCGCCGCGGCCTCGTGCAGACGCTGCGGTCGATGGTCGGGCAGCCGTCCGGCCGCATCGTCGCCTTCCTGTGCTGCTTCGTCTTCGGCGTGCAGTTCGCGGGCCCTTATTACGGTCCCTACATGCTGCGCGAAATGGGCTTCTCCTACTGGGCGTTCATGCTCGTGATGGCGACGTCGTTTCTCGCCAAGGCACTTGCCTTGCCGCTCCTCGGCAGGCTGGCGGCGCGGATCGGCGCGGTTCGCCTCCTCGCCTCGACGTCGCTGGCCGTCGTGCCGCTCGGGCTGCTCTGGATCCCGTCCGCCAACGTCGCCTATCTGGTGGGCGTGCAGACGCTGGCGGGCTTCGTCTGGGCCGGCTACGAGCTGGCCGTGGCCCTCGTGTTCTTCGAGCAGGTCCCGGCCCGCGAGCGAACCGAAGTGATCACCATCTACAACCTCGTCGTAGCCCTTGCCACGGTCGCGGGGGCGGCCTGCGGTGGCCTGATGCTGCTCGCCCTGGGGGCGGATCGGACCGCCTACATGATCGTGTTCCTCGCCTCCTGCCTGCTGCGCCTGGCAGCCATTCCCGTCCTCGTCCGGCTGCAGGCAGGGGCAGGGCGACTGGATGGCGGTCGGTGACGGTGGCGCGGTATGATCCAGGGAGCGGGAACACGGTCGCGACGATCCACCGTCGACGCTTTCGTGCCTGAACCTCGGGAGCATGTGCGATGCACAGGGCAATCTTCTGGCTGGCACTCGGCTGGATGGCGACGGGCCTGCTCGCCGCGGCAGCCGCGCCCGCCGCCGACCCACGGACGATCACGGATCTCTCGGTCGAGGAAGCGCGGCGGCTGGCGGGCGAGAACCGCGGGCGGCTTTCGCTCGACGCCCTGACAACGCTGTCCGACGACGCCGCGAAAGAACTCGCCAGGCGCGAGGGCTGGCTCGCGCTGAACGGACTGAAATCGATCTCGGATGCGGCGGCGGCCGCGCTCGGTGACCACAAGGGCTACCTGTTCCTCGACGGCCTGACGTCGCTCTCCGATGCGGCCGCTGCGTCCCTCGCCAAGCACGGCGGCTACCTGTCGCTCAACGGCGTCACGACGCTCTCCGACGCGGGGCAGGCCGCGCTTCTGAAGTCGGGGGGCGCCTCCGGTCACCTGTACACCCGGGGCGGCCTGTCGCTGCGCGGGCTGACCTCCGTCTCGCCCGAGGGGGCCCGGGCGTTGGCGGCGCGGAAGGGAGCCGAGGCGGTCCTCAGCGGGCTGACATCGATGTCGCCGGAGACGGCGACGCTGCTGGCCAAGGCGGGTGCCTGGACAGGTGCCTTGCCGACGATGGCGGCGCTGCCCGACGATCTGGTGGGGCCGCTGGCCGCGCTTGGTCACCGGATCGAGCTCCCCGGCCTACGGGAGATTTCGCCTTCGGCCGCGGCGGCCCTGGCGGGGAGTTTCCAGGGCCGACTGTCCAGCCTCCAGACGCTGACGCCGGACGTGGCCGCGCTGCTCGTCAAGAACCTGCGTGGCGAGTGCGTGCTGGATGGCCTGCGCGACCTGTCCGCGGAACTCGCGACCGTGATCGCCACCGTGCCCGTCCCGACGTCGCTCGACGGCCTGAAGACCTTGTCGCCCGACGTCGTGGAGATTCTCGGCAAGCGCAAGGGCCCGCTGTCGTTCAACGGCATCGCCGAACTCGCGCCCGACGCGATCGTAAAACTCACCCGGAAAGACCTGCCCGCCTGTCGACTCGAGGGCCTGACGAAGCTCCCCGACGAGGCCGCCGGCCCGCTGATCGGCCATCCGAAGTGGAGTGGACGACTGCCCCGGCTCGGCACGGCGTCGGAGACCGTCGCCGCCGCCCTCGCTGCCAGCCGCGACTGGAACGGCGCGCTCCCCGCCGTGAAGTCGCTCTCCGCCGCGGCCGCCGCACGGCTGGCGGAGCGATCGGGCAACCTGGCGCTCGACGGCCTCGAAGCCCTTCCCGACGACGTCGCCGCGGCCCTCGCCACCCACCGCGGCGGCACGCTCTCCCTCGACGGCGTCCGGACGCTGTCCGACAAGGCCGCGGCGGCGTTCGCCACGCACACCGGACGACTGTCCCTCGACGGCCTCGGCACGCTCTCCGCGGCAGCCGCCACCTCGCTGGCGGCGCACAAGGGCGACTGGCTCTGGCTCGACGGCGTCACGTCGCTCTCCCCCGAAGCGGCGCGGGCGCTGGCGGGTGCGACCGGGACGGTCTCCCTCACCGGCCTCGAGCCCGGTCGGGAGGATGCGCTGGCGGTTCTGCGGCCCGCTGCGCGGGTGATCCTGCGCACGGGGTTTCGCCGCCCCGCCGCCACCGCCGCCGCGCCGGCCGATGAAAAATTCGTCCACGCGTTCCTCGGCAGGCACTGCGGCGAGTGCCACGGCGAGGACGCCGAGGAGATCAAGGGGAAGTTCGCGCTCGACAAGCCGTGGCCCTCCATGGCGGGCATCGCCGGCCGGGTCGCCTATGCCTCGATCCTCGAGCGGCTGCGGTCGGGCGACATGCCGCCGCTGGACGTGAAGCAACGGCCCGACCCGGCGGAGACGGCGCGGGTGAGTGCGTGGATCCTCGCCCAGCTCGACACGCCCCTGCCCGGGCCGGTGGCGGCGTACGAGGTGCTCGACAGGCCAGTCGACGGCAACCGGCTGCCGCACGCGATTCTCTTCGGCGGCCCACGGGGCCCGAGCGTTCCGCCACCGCCACGGCTCTGGCGGCTCTCGCCACAGGCCTATTCGGCCTGGACGGGGAGCTTCAAGGATGCCCACGTGGATCAGCAGCCCTTCGGCCTCACGCAGGACACGGGCATCAAGGACTACGCGTCCCTGTACACGCCCGACGAGGGGGCGTCGGGCCTGCTGCTAGCGAATGCCGAGTTGATCATCGAGGCCCAGACGAAGGTGAACGGCCTGTTCACCCTGAAAGAGAAGCCGGACCTCGCCACGCGGGCCTGGCCGCCAGCCCCGCGGCTCGCCACCTGCTCGCCCGAGGAGCAGAAACTGCTCGAGGACGGGCTGCGGATCGTCAGCGGCGGCGTGTTCGCGCCGCTCCTCCACCCGCAGGTCACTCCGACCCGGGCGGAGATCGAGGCCGCGATCGCGGAGCAGTTCAAGATCGCCCTCGCCCGGGCTCCCGAGTCGAACGAGGTCGAGGGCCTGGTGAAGCTGTACGAGACGGTGGCCGCCCGCGGTGACAAGCGGCTCGCCGGCAAGACGGTGCTGATGGCGCCGCTGCTCAGCCCCGACGCGATCCTGCGGTTCGAGATCGGGTCCGGCGCCGAGGTGCGGCCCGGCGTCCGCATGCTCGCGCCGCGGGAAATCGCCCAGGCCGTGAGCCTGTCACTCGGGCCGAAGCTCGAGCCCGGCCTCGTCCAGGCCGCGGGGGGCGGTGGCCTGACGACGCGGGAGGACGTGGCAGCCCGCGTGCGGCGGATCCTCGACAGCCCGACGGTCGGCAAGCCGCGGGTCTTGCAATTCTTCCGCGAATACTTCGGCTACCAGCGGGCTCCTGAGGTGTTCAAGGACAATCCACGTGGTGTCCAGCACTTCTATTGGGGGAACATGGCGAACGGCTATGTGCAGCGGACCGACGCGCGGGTGATCGCCATCCTCGCCGACGACCGGCAGGTGCTGGAGCGGCTGCTGACGGGCGTCGCGTCCTACCGCGACGGGGGCGAACTGCATGCGCCGGCCATCGGCGCGGCCTCCAGCCTAGGAGCGAGCCCGCTGTTTCGCACGCTGCCGCCCAACTCGCTCGTCGTCGAGCCGGGTCCGGTCGAGGGGCGGGTCGGCCTGCTGATGGATCCGTCGTGGCTGGCCGGTTGGTCGACCAACTTCCACACCGACCCCGTCCGCCGCGGCCGCTGGATCCGCGAGCAACTGCTCGGCGGCCGCGTCCCCGACCTACCGATCAACGTGAATGCCATGATCCCCGACGACCCACATCGCACGCTCCGCCAGCGGCAGTCGGTGACCCGCGCCGAGGCGTGCTGGAAGTGCCACTACCTGATGGACGACCTCGGGCTCCCCTTCGAGGCCTACAGCCACTACGGCTGGGCGCAGGATGGCGAGGAGGTGCTCGACCTCGAGGCCACCGAGAAGGCGAAGGGAAACAAGGTGTATCGCACCGTGCCGCTCGACACGACCGGACTCGTCGCCCACACCGGTGATCCGGACCTCGACGGCCCCGTGACCGACGCCCCGCAGATGCTGCGCCGGCTGGCCCGCTCGGAACGGGTCCGGCAGGTCTTCATCCGCCACGCGTTCCGGTTCTTCATGGGCCGCAACGAAACCCCGGGTGACGCACCGACCCTGCAGGAGGCGGACCGGGCCTACGTCGAGAGCGACGGCAGCTTCGCGGCCGTCGTCGTCTCGCTGCTCTCGTCGGAGTCGTTCCTGCATCGTTCCGTGGTCCGGCCCACGGCGGATGCCAAGAAAACCGCCGGCCGCTGAGGAGACTCCCCGTGCCCGCCCCGTGCATTGCCCCCGCCCGCCTGATCGCCCGCCGTCCCCGGCTCATCGGCATCGGCACCGCGGCACTGCTCCTCGCCGCGTGGAACACGGCGGCGGTCGCGGCACCGGCGGAGCCCGTGCCCTCCCGGCCGCTGTTCGATGGAACGAGCCTCGCCGGCTGGGACGTGCGCGAGGGGGAAGAACGCTGGTGGAAGGTGGCCGACGGGGCGATCATCGGCGGCTCCAGCACCGAGCACGTGCCCCACAACACGTTCGTCAGTTCCCGGGAATCGTTCCAGAACTTCGACCTGCAGGTGAAACTCCGGATCCGCGGCCAGAAGGGCTTCGTGAACTCCGGCGTCCAGATCCGCAGCGTCCGCGTGCCGCGAAACCACGAGATGATCGGCTACCAGGTGGACGCCGGAACGACGTGGTGGGGCAAGTTGTACGACGAGTCGCGACGCAAGAAGGTGATCGCCGAGCCCGTGGACGGCCAGGCCGTGGCCAGCGTGCGGCCGGACGACTGGAACGACGTGCGGATCCTCGCCGAGGGACCACGAATCCGGACCTGGATCAACGGCATTCCGGCGCTTGATTACACGGAACAGGATCCGCAGATCCCGCTCGACGGCCGGATCGGGCTGCAGGTTCACGGTGGCGGCACGCTCACCGTGGAGTTCAAGGAGATCTCGATTCGGGACCTGCCCCCGACGCCCGACGCCGCGAGTTGGGGTGCGGCCCTCACCGACCCGCAGCGGAAGTGAGGGCAGCCTTCAGCCCGCCGGCATCCGCGCCTCGTGGGCGAGGCTGTCGAGGAAGGTTCGCGCCCGGCCGTAATCGCTCGCCGGATAGTCCTTGACCCGAGACTTGAGCGAGTCGATGAAGTCTGTCACCGTCGTCTGGATCGCCCGGAAGTCGGAGTAGGCCATGCTGCCGCCGCTGGCGGCCCGCTGGGCGAAGAGCTTGTCGAGTCGGGCCCGATAATCGACGTATGGCTCGTCCATCAGCACCGGTGGGTAGCCGATGTGGCCCGTCACCGGATCGAGTTCGGTGGAGACGAGCCGACGGGGGGCATTGTCCCTCGCCATCCGCATGGCCTGCTCCTTGGTGACCGGCGGCCCCCTCTCCGCCGCCTGGGCCTCGCGGTTGACCTTGCGCATCTCGAAGTAGGTTTCCGTCCAGCGCAGGCGGTTTTGAATCTCCTGCGTCTTCGCCTGCTCCCAGTTGATGGCGGCCTCCGAGTTCTCCAGGTTTTGGGAGCCCTGGGCCCGCATCATCTCCGACATCCCGTATGCAGCCGCCTGCTGGGCGGTCGAGGCGAACCCGCCGCGGTTGAAGCCAAAGCCGCCACCGCCCCACTGGGCGGAAGCCTGGAGCGGAACGCATGCGGCGGCGAAGACCAGGGTGGTCCGGGCGAAGATGGGGAACGTCGAACCCGCGGGGGAGATGCTTCGGAAGGCCATGCCACGTACCCTCGAGACGCTTTTCCTGGGGAGATCGGCGGCGGACAGGCGTCCGCCGTCTGCGATCGACCGTTTCGTGGAGTATACTCTGAAACCGATGGTTGGAGGAGTTTTTCCGTCGGTCGGCGGCCCCGGTTGCAGCGGCTCGCACCCCCCGCAGATCCCGGCCTCCCCGCATACCCCGCTGAGGATCGTTTTCATGCATCGCGCCCCGCTCGGAATGGCTCTCGTGTCCGCTGTCCTTTTCGCCCCTGCCTGCTCCCGGCAGCCGGCACCGGTGGCGCCGCCGGCCAGCAAGGCGCCGCCGGCCGTCACCGACGGGGCCGCCGCGGCTCCGAACGCCGGACAGCCGGCGACGGGTCTGGCCGCCCTGCGGAGCCAGTTCAAGGCCGCCACCACGGATGAAGCCCGGATCGCGGCGGTCGATGCCCTCGCCGACCTCGGCCAGAACGCCGCCCCCGCCATCGACGACATCGTCGCCGCCACGAAGGACGCCGACCCGCGGGTCCGCTGGCACGCGGCCCGCGCCCTGGGGATGGTCGGTGAGGACGCCGTGGCCACGATCCCGCTGCTCATCGCGCTTTTGGCCGACGAGGATCCGCTCGTCGTCGCCCAGTCGGCCGCCGCCATCGGCATGATCCGCGCCGACGAGGACGTGGCGACGATCACGCCGTCCGACGACGGCCACTACAAGGCGGCGTTCGCGGCCCTGTCGAAGACGATGGTGCATGCCGACCCGCGCGCCCGGCGTGCGGCGATTCGCGGCCTCAAGTCCCTCAATCCCGCTCCCGACGTGCTCGCGCCGCTGTTCGCGAACCAACTCTCCGACAGCGACCCGTCGGTCGTCGTGCCAGCGCTCCAGACCCTCGCCGACATGGACGAGCTGGCGGTTCCGGTGCTCCTCGAGGCGCTGAAGAACCCCAAGTCGCGGTACTGGGCCACCGTCGGACTCGCCGAAGTCGGCGAGGAGGCCGCGGCAGCCACGCTTCCTCTCGTCCGCGTGCTCGAGGAGGGGGAAATCCACGAGCAGATGCAGGCCATCCTCGCCCTCGCCGCGATCGGCGAGAAGGGGACGGCGGCAGGGCCGGCGATCCTCAAGCTCCTGCAGTCGCCCGACAAGTCGCTGCGGTTCCCGGCCGCGTTCGCCGTCGGCAAGATGCGGATCAAGGAGGCGGACGAGCCACTGCAGGCGGTGGCCCGGGACGCCGATCCCTTCCTCGCGGCGGTCGCCACCTGGGCCCGGGCGAAGCTCAACCCCGGCGACAAGACGCTGCGTGAAGACGCTATCGCCCGCCTCAAGGCCGGTCTGGCCAGCGACGAAGCGATCGTTCGCGACGGCGCCGCCGACGGCCTCTCCGATCTTGCCGCCGCGTTCGACGACGAGGAGAAGTGCAGGATGGCCGACCTGTTCGCCGGCCTGATCCAGGACAAGGATCCGAAGGTGGCGGTGAGCGCCGGTGCGGCGCTGATCCGGCTCGGTCCAGCGGCAGTCGACGCCCTGCGTGGCAAACTGGCCGATCCAGCGCTCCGGCTGACAGCCATGGAAATCCTCGGCGAACTCGGCCCCGCCGCGAAGCCGGCCCTCGGCGAGCTCGTCAAGGCCCTCGGCGACGCCGATCCGGTCTTTCGCAGTGAAGCAGCGGCCGCCCTGTCGGGCCTCGGCCCCGACGCGGCACAGGCCATCCCCGAGCTCCGCCGCCTGCTCGGCGACGAGACAGTGCCGGCGCAGGCACGCTATCCGGCGGCCTTCGCCCTCGGCTCGATCGGCGCCGAGGCGAAGCCGGCGCTCGGCGAACTTCGGACGCTGGCGAAATCGGCGGACGAACTGATGGCGACGGTCGCGGTCTGGGCGGCGTTGAAGATCGACCCCGCCGACACCGAACTGGCCGCGGCGGCCGTGCCGCTTTTGCGCCGGGCCCTGCGGGCCGACAGGGAGATCGTCCGCCTCGAGGCGGTGGTCGCCCTCGGCGACATCGGCCCGGCGGCGGCGGCGGCGGTGCCGATTCTCCAGCTCGTCTCCGAGGACGACCCGTCGCGGGGCGTTCGCCAGGCGGCGGCTGCCGCGCTTGCGAAGATCCGGCGCTGAGCGGCAGCTGGTCGGCGGCGGGCGAGTCGTCGTCAGGCTCTGGAGTCGTCGCGCCGAGGCCGGCCCGCGGCTCGGCGGCTGGCTCGTTCTTGGGAATGTCGAAGAACAGGTACTCCTCCGAGGGAAGCTCGGAGAGCGCCGTCGTGAACGCCTTCCGTGTCAGGGATTATGCCTGTCCTTTTTCTCCAGTTCACTCGCAGCCTGGCTCGAGGAGAACGTCCCAGAAGTCCTCACCGGCCTTCGGGTGCCAGCCACCCACCGGCGGCGGCTCCGAACGACCAACGGGCTCGAGCGACTCAACAAGGAGATCAAGCGACGGACACGGGTCGCAACGCTCTTCCCGAACGAGGCCCCGCTCCTACGACTTGCCTCTGCCGTACTCTCAGAAATCAGTGACGATTGGGAAACCGAACGTGCCTACCTGACCATGGAAGCCAGATGACCCACCTCTGAAAACCCGGATTTACAGAAGGGGTGTTGCTTTATCCTCGAGCGGCCTGCCGGGGCCGACCGTGGCGCTATACCTGAAGCGTGGGAGGATGATGTCAGGCGGGGGCAACGTCGGTACGATGGTGCGCCGTGGGCGCGGCGGAGCGCACGGTAAACGGAGGGCTTCAAGGGAAAGGCGATTCACTGCTCGAACATTCGTGGATCGAAGTGAAACGGCTGCCCGGAGTCGGCCTGCAGGAAGTTCATGGCGGGGTGTTTCGGGTTGAGCAGCAGGTTTCGTTCCCGGGGGCTGACGGCCGAAGGCACGACGAGAACAGCCGTTCGTCCCTGCTTCAGCCACGCCGTACCGATGTCTTTCATCTCCGCGGAAGCCGGGATCGCCTTCCAGTTGGGCGGCAAAGCCGATTCGGGAAGTTCCGTCACAGGCACGGCATCCGGCAACGATGCTCGAATCGAAATCAGGTCGCCCGGGGCGGTTTGTGCGGAAACGTGCACGAACATTTCGAGAATCGCGAGCGAGAGGTGTTCCGACGCATACACCATCGGATGGCCCTTATGGTTCCATCGCCCGCCAGCAAGTTCGGCACCGATCCCGCTGAACGCCGTTGCTTCGTGCTTCGCTCGGCACAGCCGCCATAGCTCCATGGCTAGCTGTACACCCCGAAGTCGATTCGACGGAGGACATCGAGCACGTCCTCAAAGCCGATGGCTGTGTCCAGGAGGTCAATTGGCCGCTCGCCGTGGAGGGCCCGATTTTTCGCGAGGATCCATTCCCGCGCCTTTGCTCGGCTGCCGAGCACGTCGGTTGCCGCCACCACCACCTTGCTCAGACGGTAGATCAACTCCGACGCAAGCGGCTTGAGAGGCGAGGCAGTGGCCTTGCGGCGAGCCGCAGTGCGCTTGGGGATTCGCAGTGCCCGCAGTATCTCGTCCTCGGTGAGTGACGACGACACAGCGACGTGGGCGATCACCTCGGCCGGGAGCCCTTTGCGAATCGCCAAAATGAACTCGTAGTCAGACCGCGGTGCTCCGACAAACCTCGGGCCTCCCATGAACGCCGTGAGTTCCTGAATACTGCTCATGGGTAAGGGCTCCGAGGGCGCAATGCCATACGGCAATATACCTAGTGCCATATGGCACCGTCAAGCGGGGAAGCTTGGGACGGGAACGTATTTCGTGCCGCGGTGCTGCCGACTCGCCGATGAAAGCAGCTTTGATCGCAGCCGAAAACAGTCGGCTCCCGTCCCTGTTTTTCCCCGTGTCCTTCGGATTGGCCCGGTTACCCTGGCTCGCCGTCACTCGGGCATTGCGTAGCGGGATTCGCGCGTGACGAACACCATGGAGATCGCGAGCGGCCGCGGCATCGAGGCGGGCGTGTTGATCGTGTAGACCGGGCCGTCCTCAAAGGGCGGCCGGGGGATGCGGTGCACAACCTCGATGCGGAGCCGTTCCGGCCGGCCGGCGGCCTCGTAGTTGCCATCGTCGGCCAGGGCGTCGATCGCCTACCCGATCTTTGCCTTGAGAAGCGCGTTGAACTCAGGTAGCGCGAGTCACGGTGAGGCCAACGCCTGGACCGGCGCAGCCGTAAAACCGTTCGCCCGCAGGGAAAGCGATTGGCTTACGCTCTTCGCCCCGCGCTTCACCGAACGCGAACATGGCTGTGATCGCCGCCAAGACCGCGTACGTCGACGATCGGATCGTGATCAAGTCAAGGGAGATTATCATTGACGATTTGGGCCTTCGACAAGTCGGACTTGGGTTTGACAGCGGGACGCTCGCCGTTCTTGATTTCTGGCCGACGACTACGTGGCTACTTCTTCTGCTCGAGTCCAAGCTCTCGCGCCACCGCCGGCGGCAGTTCGATATCGGCCATCCGGCCGTGCTTGAAGTTCCACGTCGCGCGGATCTGGTCGGCCGTAAGGTTCCTCGCTTCGCCGAGTTTGGCGACGGAGATGACGGCATCATCGAACTTGGCGCCGGCGAACGAGCCCTGAAAATTCACTCCCGTGAGATTTTGGCCGGACAGGTCGAGGCCCGACAAGTCAATGTCTCCGACCTTTTCTTCCCCCAGCGTCAGCCGCGATAGGTCCCCGTGCCGGTAGTTATAGGTCGCCCGGATCTGTTCTGCGCGGACTTTGCCGCCGAGGCCACAACTGCCTTCGAAACGTGTGTTTTCCAGCACCATTTCGTCAACGGTACGGAGGACTGAATCGAAGAAGCAAATGCCGGTGAAATCGGCCGGACCGAAAACTGTGGTATTGAGCCGATAGAACCTTTTGCGACGATAGTTGTCCGTCGAGGCCAGTTGGTCGAACCTGAGCCCATATTCAAAACAGACTCCTTCAAGCGACGCCCCGGAAAAATCAGAGTTCTCAAAGGTGCGTTCGTTTTGGAAACGGCAGTCATGTAGCCGAAAATTCCGAAAGTCATAGTCGCCCCCTGGGATGGAGCACCCGTACATGGACTTCTTCTTGGACGCGTAGGTCTTCGTTGCCTTCAGTTGCTCAGGTGCGATTTCAAGGCGATTCATCCCTCGCTCAACATACCCGATGACGGCATCGGTGAAGTCGGCGCCGGTGGTCTCGCAATCTTCGATATACGTTCCGTTCATCCGTGCACCACAAAAGCGCACCTTTTTTAGGTTGCAGCATTCAAAAGTAACGTTCGTGAGGTCGGCATCACTGAAGTCAGCGCCGGAGAGATCCACCTCCCAGAACCGCTGGTCCCGCAGGTTGCGGCCGACGGCGTTCATGCCGGGCCCGATCTTCAAGGGGGCGGCATGTGGCGGTGTCGCGGGGTCTTCGGCAAGGCCGACGGTCGCCGCAAGCCACATTGCCCACAACATTGCCATTCGCCCAGCAGGCATGCGCCACGTTGTCATGGTTGTTCTCCCAGGCACGGAATCAATCGGAAATCCTGATGTTCTTGAACCTGACCCCGCTGCCCCAGTGCGACTGCAACTGGAGGTTTTCAACTTTGCCGATGTCGGGAAGTGGCCGGGCCGGAGGCACTCGATTGTACGTCTGTTGCCCATTGAGCCAGATCGTCAGCGATGACGACGCAGCCGTGTAGGTTGCCTTGAGAGTACCGCCAGCCGCGTCGCCGGCGCGATTGTACATGGCCTCAAGGACCTGAAAGTAATCGTCGGCGTCGCGGTCGGCGGGGATCGGGGGCATATCGGGGGCGTCTGTCACGCCGACAAAGTCTCGATGGTAGGCCACTGCGGTCAACAGTCGTGCGACTTCTTCCCGTTCGTTTCCGGTCAGATCGGGGAAATCCACCACGAACACATCGGAGTTCTCTTCTTTGAGAACAATGCCGCCACCCGCGCCGAGGCGGAAGGCGTCCAGCCCCGTGTGTCCATTGCGAGTCATACGGTCCACCATCGCTCTCACGTCGAGCAAGGCGATCTCGGTATTGTATCCCGTGCCAAACTTCACTCCGCTATTGGCGACGAACGAAAGTTTTTGTTGGCCGTTCGCTTCAACCCACCCGTACGTTTCGTCGCCGCGGCTGCGATCAAACTCGTAGTCGAACTCGATGGTGAATGAACCCTCGGTCGCAGTTTGCCTGGACTCCAGGCTGGGAGCGTTGGCGTTATCGGGTGGCTGTGGCTGCTTGAGCGTAGTCTCGAGCCACCCAACAGGGGCTTTAGCCTTGATGAAATCCACCAACGGCTTTTCGATGATCCAAGGATAATTCTCCTTGAGCACAAAGCCGGCCCAGCCGCTGGTGTTCTTGGAATATGCGTTGGCGACTCGTTGATCGATGGTCGGAAAAACCATCTCCTCGACGCTGATGTCGACGACGTCGCGTCTGTCCTGCTGCGCCGGGCCGTTCTGCCCCGGAGCGTTCGGTTCGCACAGCTGCCAGATCATTTCGTGCTCACCGACGAGTAGCCCTTCGATGAAGACCTTTGCGGGGAAGGTCGATGACCCGTCCGGCGCGACGTTCCAGTACCGCCAGGTGCCGTCGGTGCCATCTGAGATGAGGGGCGTGCGCCGCCGATCGGCAAAGACGTTCAATCCCACCGGAACTCCCAGCCAGAGGCGATAGGTGCCGGCCTTTTTCAGCGGGCTGCTGTTGATCGCGCGCAAGCCACTCGTGCTCAGCGATGCTTCGGTGAGGTCAAGGTCTTCGACGTCCGACAGGCCGTCGGCCTTGTCCATGGTTCTGTTGCGATTATCGTCGTCGATATTCTGGAAGATGCGCGCGCCCACGGTGGCGTTATCGCCGGCGTCGATGTCCTCGATCGGGTCGTCGTCTTCGCCGATTCTCCCGTCGTTGTTCGAGTCGACGTCGATGTCCACGAGGTAATCGTCGTTCTCGATCGTGCCCGTCGCGGGAGGTCGGGTGGTGTCGAACGTGTAGCCGGTTCCCGGTAGCAGCGAAATCACGACGGTCT
>BJHK01000018.1 GCA_014192425.1 Planctomycetia bacterium
CGCGCCGTCGCAGCCGACAAAGCGTCTGCTCCGGCTTACGGTCGCCGGGCGGAGCCCGGCTCCGCGCAAGCGATTGATTGCACCGTTGATGGCGCTCTCGGCAGCCGGTGGATCGGCGGAAGCTCGAGGCTATCCTGCCTCAGCGACGAGACTTCTGCCGTCCGCCGGCGGATTGGGCTCGAAAGACCGCGTCAGGCCGTCTTCGCCTCGTCGAGGGCCTGCTGGAGCTTGGCCTTGGGCTGCACGCCCATGTACTGCTGCACGAGGGTGCCGCCGCTGAAGATCATGATCGTGGGGATGCTCGCCACGTTGTACGACATCGCCAGTTTCTGGTTGTCGTCAACGTTGACCTTGCCGACCTTGAATGAGCCGGCGTTCTCCACGGCCAGTTCCTCGATCATCGGGCCGATCATCCGGCAGGGGCCGCACCACGGGGCCCAGAAGTCGACGAGCACGGGGACGGTGGACTGGAGCACTTCGCTCTGGAAGTTGGCGTCGGTGAATTCGAGGGCGGATCCCATCGTCGTGGCGGTCTCCTGAGGTTTGCGGAGGGTCTGAACCGGGCTACGATCGAATCCGCGACCGGGCTGCCCGGAGGCCCGTGCGGCTGTCGCGAGTATAGCGGCCGCGCGCCGAATTGGTCAGGATCGGCCCATGGAACCAGTGCATCGAATCCATCTCGGCAATGCCTGGGAGCCGCCGGCGCCGGGGGCTGGCGGCGGCTGGCGGCGGCACTTCGGCCTGCCGTCCGGCCTGGGGCCGGGAACGCAGGTCTGGCTCGTGATCGAACAGCCCATGACATGTGGCGTGGTGCTCAACACGCACGCCCTGCCGGCGGCCGTCGCCGGTGCCGAGTACCGCCACGAGGTGGGCGGGCTGCTCGCCCAGCGGAACGAACTCGTGCTCCTGCCCGGGGCAATGCCTGCGGCCACGGAGACGGCGGCCACGGAACGCGGTCGCCAGCCCCTGCCCGCCGTCTGTGGGCGAGTGTGGCTGGAGATCGCCGAGCCGGTGTCCTGACTCCTGTCGGCCGTCCTTGACATCGGAGTGGCCCGATCGCTACGAACGACATTGGGTGCCGGGCGGCGTTGTCGTCACCCGTTCGCCGGTCGCACCGGCTTTCTCGCAGGGAGTAAATCAGATGTCGATCGTTCGCGTGGGCAGTTCCACCCCGTATGCCGCCGGCTGGGACCATATCTTCGGTGGGGCCAATGGGGGCCGCGCAGCCAAGCGCGGAGCCAAGAAAGCTGGCAGCAAGAGGACTGTGAGCAAGAAGGCCGCCACGGCATCCAAATCAGGGTCCGTCGCGGCAGCCGGAAAATCGAAGGCGAAAGCACCCACGGCCAGGGCTGCAACAAAGAAGCCGGGCCGCGCCAAGAAGTAGGCATGGGGGCGATTGCCGGCGACGAGCCGCGTCACGACGCCGGCGGCCGGCCGAGTTCCCGGGCCCGGGCCGCGGCCGCGACCACCGCGTCGCCCACCGCGCCGCGCACGCCGCGCTGCTCCAGCACCGCCAGGCCCGCGATCGTCGTGCCCCCGGGACTCGCCACCCGGTCCTTGATCTGCGCCGGATGCTCGCCGGTCTGCTCCAGAAGCGCCGCCGTGCCGGCGAGCGTCTCGATCGCCAGCGCCAGCGCCAGCGGCCGCGGCAGCCCGGCGCGGACTCCGCCGTCCGCGAGCGCCTCCACGAGCACGGCGACGAAGCCGGGGCCCGATCCCGACAGCCCGGTCACCGCGTCGAGCAGCGACTCGTCCGCCTCGTGCACGCTGCCGACGGCCCGCAGCAGTTCCATGACCCGCGCGAAGCGGTCCGCCGGCACGTCGGCCGTGCGACAGGCGACGGAGACGCCGCGGCCCACAAGACAGGGCGTGTTGGGCATGACGCGGACGACCCGGCGCGTGCCCGTGATGTCAGCGATCGCCGCCAGCGACAGGCCGGCCACGATCGACACGACGACGGCGTCGGCGGGAACGGCGAGGCCGCAGCAGGCCGCGACCGCCTGCTGCGGCTTGACCGCGAGGATGACGGTGTCGGCGCCGGTGACGGCCTCCGCCGCCGAGGCCGCGAAGCGGATCTCCGGAAGGCGGGCCGCGAGCCGCTCCCGCGCCGGCGGATGAGGATCGAACACCGTCATCGACGACGCCGGCACCAGGCCCGACCGCTGAAAACCCTCGGCCAGCGCCAGCGCCATCTGGCCGCCGCCGATCATCGCGATCCGGTCGCCGGCGCCGGGACGGCCGACTTTCGCATGCGCGGTCATCGGGCAACCTCGCCGACCGCCGCGCGGATGGCCGCGGTGTCCGGCCGGCTCGCCCAGAGCTGGCTCGACGCCCCCCGGCCGCCGCCGTCTCCACCCCGGCTCGCGGTCCACATCAGCAGGCTGCCGTCGGGGGAAAAGACGGGGAGGACGTCGGCCCCCTCGTGGTCGGTGAGCCGCACCGGCGTCCCGATGCGGAAGCCGCCGTCGTCGGCTGAGTAGCGGGCGATCCACAGGTCGTAGTTGGGCCGGGCCGTCGGATCGGAGTGATCGGCTCCGGTCCAGATCAGCCATGGTTCGCGCGGATGCCAGTAGGGCGCCCAGCGCACCCCCTTCCCTGCCGTGATCGCCACGTCGCCGCTGCCGTCCGCCCGCATGACATGGATCTGGAGCATGTCCTTCTCCAGCCGGTCGGTGCGGTAGGTGATCCAGCGGCCGTCGGGGGAGAAAAACGGCCCGCCGTCGTAGCCCGGCGCGTTGGTGAGCTGCCGGACGTTGCCGCCGTCGGCGTCCATCACGTAGATGTCTGGGTCGCCGTCGCGGTCGCTGACGAAGAGAATCCGTGTGCCGTCCGGCGAGAAGGAGCACTCCGCGTCGTAGCCCGGCTCGCGGGTCAGCCGCACGAGGTCGGTGCCGTTGAGCTTCGCCGTGAAGATGTCCATGCAGGGGTCGAAGTCCCACTGGTAGCGCCGGCGCCGGCCGGTCCGCCGGTCCTCCTCCGCCTGCTCACGGGCCTGCGTCTCGGTGGCGTCGATGTTCGGATCGAGGTGGCTCGACGCGAACAGGAGCCGGGTGCCGTCGGGGGAGAACCAGCTGCAGGTCGTGCGGCCGCGGCCCGGGCTCACCCGGCGCGGCGGCGCGGGCTTGATCGCCGCGGCGTCGAAGTCCTGGACGAAGATCTGATAAAAAGGAAACCCGTCGGGCACGGCCTGGTAGCAGATCTGGCGGGCAGCGGGGGAAAAATAGCCCTCTCCGGCCTTGGGCATGCCGGCCGTGACCGGCAGCGGCGGCGAGAGGAACGTTCCCTCCAGCGCCGACGGCGCCGTCGGCGGCGCGGCGTCCGCGACGGCGTGCATCAGGAACAGGACCGCGGCCAGAAGCAGCCCCGGTCCGCAGAACGGCATCCACTGCGGCGATTCGGTCGGCACGTAGTTGCAGATTTTGATCATGGAACTCAGTATAGCCCCGTGAGTTCTGGCCGCAGGAGGCGACGCGAGTGAAGATTTACACCAAGACCGGCGATGCCGGCGAGACGGGCCTCTTCGGCGGTCCCCGGGTCCGCAAGGATCATGCGCGGATCGAGGCCTTCGGCACGGTGGACGAGCTCAACAGCCAGCTCGGCGTGGTGCGGACGCTGGCCGCCGCGGCCGGTTTCGATCCGCTCCTGCGCCGTGTGCAGTGCGAGCTCTTCGACCTCGGTGCCCAGCTCGCCACGCCCGGCGCCGACGAGGAACGGATCACGCCGGGGCACGTCACGGCACTGGAACAGGAGATCGACCGGCACGAGGCGGGGCTCGAGCCGCTCAGGTGCTTCATCCTGCCGGCCGGCACGCCGCTGGCAGCGGCGATCCACGTCGCGCGGACGGTCTGCCGCCGCTCCGAACGGCGCGTGGTCACGCTCGGGTTCCAGGAGGGCGTGACGATTCCGGCCAACGCGATCGAATACCTCAACCGGCTCGGCGACCTGCTCTTCGTCATGGCGCGGGTGGCCAACCGGCAGGCAGGCCTGGCGGACGACCCGTGGATTCATCCCTGACCGGTACGGCGGCCGGCACGCCCGCCGAACCCGCTCCCGCGGCTACGGTCCCCCTGTTCAGCGCCTCCGTGGCCCGGGCTGCGGCGGCGCTGGCCGAGATCCGCAACCGCATCGCCGCCCAGCACGCGGCGGGCAGCCCCGGCATCCAGGCCTGCGCGCTCGCCACCGACATGTTCGACATGGCGATCATCGCTCTCTGGGAGGCCCTGGTCGCAGACCTCGGCGGCGCGGACCGGGCCGCCGTCCGCGACCGCGTCGCCGTCGTCGCGCATGGCGGCTACGGGCGCCGGCAGATGGCCCCCGGCTCCGACGTCGACCTGATGCTGCTCCACGACGGCAGCGCCGCCGCGCGGCGGGCCGCGTCCGCCGCGGCGCGGCGGCTCCTCCAGGATCTCTGCGATGCCGGCTTCACCGTCGGCCAGAGCGTGCGCTCGCTCGCCGAGGCCGTGCGGCTGGCCGGGGCCGACGCCACGATCCTCAGTTCGCTGCTCGACAGCCGTACGCTGGCCGGCCCGGCGGGACTGGTCGAGTCGCTCGCCTTCAAGCTGCGGAAGAAGATCGCCCGCGGGCGGCGCCGGGTCGCCACGCGGCTGCTGGCGGCCCGCGGCGAGGAGGCCGACCGCTTCGGTCGTAGCGTCGCGCTCCTCGAGCCGAACGTGAAGCGGTCGCGCGGCGGCCTGCGCGACATCCAGCTCGTCCGCTGGCTCGGCACGGTGCTCCACGACGTCGACACGCCCGAGGAGCTGGCCATGGCGGGCGCGATCTCCCGGGCCGACGCGGCCGCGATCCGCGCGGCGGAGGAGTTCCTCGTGCGCGTGCGGAACGACCTGCACCTCGCCGCCGGCAAGCCGGCCGACGACCTGACCCGCGACCAGCAACTGCGGATCGCGCAGGCCCGCGGCATCGAGTCCTGCGCCGGCCTGCTCGGCGTCGAGCGGTTCATGCGCGACTACTTCGGCCATGCCCGGCGCGTGGCCCGCGTGGTCGAGGCGCTCGAGTCGGGCGTGCGCCGGCCGGCCCGGCTGCGGTCGCTGACCAGCGGCCTCTTCGGCCACGAGGTCGACGGGCTGTATCGCGTCGGTCCCGGCGGCGTCGCCGCCCTGCCCGGCCGGATCGACCGCGTCGCCGGCAGCGTCCGCGGCGTGATCCGGCTCGTGGAACTGGCCACGCTCTACGACCTGCCGATCGACGCGCGGACCTGGGAGCAGGTGCGGGCCGCGGCGCCGACGCTCTCGCCCGCCGTCGATTCGGCCGACCGGGACGCCTTCCTCGCCCTCTTCGCCCGGCCGGAGGGGCTGGGGCAGGCCCTGCGCCGGCTGCACGAGGTGGGCGTGCTCGAGATGCTGATCCCGGGCTTCAGCCACGCCCGCGACCTGCTGCAGTTCAACAACTACCACACGTTCACCGTCGACGAGCACTGCATTGTCGCGGTCGAACGGGCGGTGGCCTTCGCCTCCGACCCGGGCTGGCTCGGCGCGACGTGGCGCGAGCTCACCCGCAAGCGGCCGCTGCTCCTCGCCCTTTTGATCCACGATCTCGGCAAGGGCTTCGTGGAGGATCATTCCGAGGTCGGAGCCCGCATCGCGCGGGACGTGGCGGCCCGGCTCGCCCTGCCCGCCGACGAGGGGGAGATCGTCGAGTTCCTCGTCCTGCGCCATCTGGCGATGGCCCATCTCGCCTTCCGACGCGACGTCGGCGACGCCGGCCTCGTGGTTCGCTTCGCCCGCGACGTGGGATCGCCCGAGGTGCTGCGCATGCTCTCGCTGCTCACGGCGGCCGACGTCTCCGCGGTCGGGCCGGGGACGTGGACGAAATGGAAGGCCGACCTGCTCGGCGACCTCCATTACCGCGCCCTCGGGCATCTCGACGGCGAGGCCCCCTCGGTGGACGCCGACCGCGGCCGGCGTGCGCTCGCGCCCCTGCTCGCGGGGCGGGATGCGGACGATCCGCTGGTGCGGATCGCCCGGCGCCTGCCGCCGGCCGTGCTGCGCGACACGCCGCTGCCGCGGCTGGTGGAGGAGATCGGCCGCCTCTCCCGCCTGCCGGCCGACGGCGTGTTCGCCGCGGCCCGCTGGCAGCCGGAGACCGGGACGGTGGCGGTGAGCGTGGGCACGCGCGAGGAGGTGGCTTCCGGGATCTTTCACCGCGTCACCGGGGCGCTGGCGGCCGAGCGGCTGGAGATCCTCGCCGCCGACATCCACACGCTCGACGGCGGACTCGTCCTCGACCACTTCACCGCCCTCGACCCGGACTTCGCCGGGGAGCCGCCCGCCGACAGGCTCGCCGACATCGCCGCCGCGATCCGCGAGGCCGTCAAGGCCGACCAGCCGCCGGTGTTCAGTCGCGTCTGGAATCCGTTCGCGCCCCGGACGAGCCCCGTCGGCATGCTGCCGGCGCGGATCACGTTCGACACCGAGAGTTCCGCGGAGACCACGATCCTCGAGGTCTTCGCGCACGACTCGCCGGGGTTGCTTTACGGGATCGCCCGGGCGCTGTTCGACGCCGGGCTCTCGGTCCGCTCCGCCCGCATTGGCACCTACCTCGACCAGGTCGTCGACGCCTTCCACGTCACCGACCGGCAGGGGCGGAAGGTCGTCGATCCCGCCGTGCTGGCCGCGGTCCGCGCGGCGATCGAACGGGTCGCCGCGCCCCTCACCGGTCCGGCGTGACCGGGCCGCCGGTCGCGGGCCGGGGGCGGAGGTCGAGGATCCGCCGGCGCCAGGCGGCCTCGAACTCGGCGACCGGCATGCCCACGAGCGCCTCGAAGCGGGCGACTGGCTCGACGTCGGCGGCCGCCGCGCACAGGCCGGCCACGGCAGAGGGCGAGAGGACGGGTGCCAGGATCGCGAGGTCGAGGGCCAGGCCCCAGCTGACGAGGTACATCCGCGCGGAGCCCGCGGTCGTCTGCGCGTGGGTGGCGAGGAACTGCTCCGGCCCGGCGCGGATCACGTCGGCCACGGCCGGGAGGCTGCCGTCTCGCAGGCCCTGCTGAAGCGCGGCCAGCCGGCGTGGGTCGGGATCGCCGAGGCGGATCTCGCCGGCGTCGATCGGCGCCGCCTCCAGCACCTGGGCCAGCCCCTCGTCGAGCCAGCGGGGCAGACGGCCCCGTCCTCCGGCACGAAGCCGCGTGTCGGCGTAGGCATGCCAGGCCTCGTGGGCGAGCCGGCCGTAGAATTCGCGTCGGGCCGCCGTCAGCCGCGCCTGGTTGCCCCGGTTGGCGGTGTCGATCCGCACTGCCTCCGCGTCGCGCTCCTTCTTCCAGCGGGCGCGGACCTGCTGCACGATCTGGTCGCGGGCGGCGGGCGCCAGCTTGGCCCGCTCGAGGTCGGCGGCCAGTGCCCTGAGCCGGTCGGGGAGTTCACGGTCGCGGTCCTTGAGGCTCTTGGCCGCGGCCGCGTTCGCCTCGGCCGCCGCCGCCTGCCGGGCGGCTACATCCGGCAGGTCGCTCCACGCCGCCACGAGCCGCTGCCCGGCGGCATACAAGGCGGGGTTCTCCAGGCGGATGCCCAGGGCCTGCTGCACGTCCCGGTATTCCGCGGCGCTGCCGCAGATCCGCACCTTCGGTCGGGCCGCGTCCGCGGCCCTGACCGTCGCCGGCACGAGCAGTTCGAAGGCGTTGAACACCTCCTCCAGTCGCACCACCGCGTCGCGGCTGGAGGCGGCATCGGCCGTGCTCTCGAACGCGAACGTCGCCGATTCATACCGCCACGGCCCGGCGTCGCCGTCGCGGCGAAGCTCGGGCGCCGGCGGGCCGCCGGCCTCGCGGCCGGCGCGGAAGGCATCGACGCGGGCGGCGAGCCGGGCATGCTCGGCGGCCGGGAGGCGTTCGAGCCTGCGGATCCGTCCCCGGCCGATCGGGCCCCAGGTGACGATGAACATCGGCCGGCCCGGCGGCCGCTTCACCACGTCCACGAACACCACGTCGGGGCCCGCCTCGTCGATCAGCCCCTCGAGCCGCACGCCGTCGCTCAGTTCGACCGCCTCGAGCTGCCAGGGCTCGGTGCCGAGCCCGCCCTGCGCCGCCGCCGTTCCGCACTGGCCCGCAGCCAGCGCCGTCACGACCGCGGCCAGCATGGCGACGCTCCGGCGCATCGCGGCGATCCTCTCGTACGGCACCCGCTTGATCCTGGCGCACGACACGACCCTGTTGAACCATCGGGTCGGGCGTGGGCAGCCCCGCCCAGCGAAACGCGCGACGGTCAAGTGTGAGCCGTGTTAGAGGTAGGTGTTGATGACGTTCTCGAAGAGTTCCTGGCGGCCGCTGATGCAGGCGGCGGCCTCCCCCTTGGCGAGCATCTCCTTCTCCAGCGACACGAACGACTCGCCGCCGGCCTCGATCCGCTTGCCGAGCGGGCCCGACCAGGAAGCGTAGCGTTCGTCGACGAGCTTCTGGATCGCGCCGTCGGCCCGCAGCGCCGCGGCGATCTTCAGGCCCCGGGCGAAGGTGTCCATGCCGCCGATGTGGGCATGGAACAGGTCGACCGGCTCGAAGCTCTCGCGGCGCACCTTGGCGTCGAAGTTGATGCCGCCCGGGGCGAGGCCGCCGTACTTGAGGATCGAGTACATCATCTGCGCCGTCATGTAGATGTTCGTCGGGAACTGGTCGGTGTCCCAGCCGACGAGCGTGTCGCCGGTGTTGGCGTCGACCGAGCCGAGGAAGCCCTGCATGCCGGCGTACTCCAGCTCGTGCTGGATCTCGTGGCCGGCGAGCGTGGCATGGTTCGTCTCCAGGTTCATCTTCACGTGCTTCTCCAGGCCATAGGCACGCAGAAAATTGATGCAGGTGGCGGCGTCGAAGTCGTACTGGTGCTTCATCGGCTCACGCGGCTTGGGCTCGAAGTAGAACTGCCCGGTGAAGCCGATCTGCTTGGCGTAGTCGACCGCCATGTGCATGAACGCCGCGAGGTGGTCCATCTCGCGCTTCATGTCGGTGTTCCACAGGCACTGGTAGCCCTCGCGGCCGCCCCAGAAGGTGTAACCGGCGCCGCCGAGCCGCTGCGTGACCTCGATCGCCTTCTTGACCTGGGCGGCGGCGTAGGCGAAGGACTCGACGTTCGGGCTGGTGGCCGCGCCGTGGACGTACCGCGGGTTGCTGAACAGGTTGGCCGTGCCCCACAGCAGCTTGATGCCGGTCCGCTGCTGGTGCTTTTCCAGGGCGTCGACGACGACGTCGAGGTTCTTGTTGCTCTCGGCGAGCGTCGCCCCCTCGGGCGCCACGTCGCGGTCATGGAAGCAGTAGAAGCCGCAGCCGAGCTTCTCCAGGAACTCGAAGGCCACGTCGACCCGCTTGACGGCCATCTTCAGCGGGTCGCTCTCGTTCTCCCAGGGCCGGAGCATGGTGCCGGGGCCGAACGGGTCGCTGCCGGTGCCGCGGAAGGCGTGCCAGTAGGAGACGGCGAACCGCAGGTGGTCCTTCATCGGCTTCCCCTCCACGACCGCGTCGGCGTCGTAGTGGCGGAAGGCGAGCATGTTCTTCGTCGCCGGGCCCTCGTACTTGATCCTGCCGATTCCCGCGAATGCCTCACCGTGCGCCGCTGCCATCGAGAATGCTCCTGCTGAAAGAAGGTTGTCCGAGAGCCCCCAGATATACCGGCGGGCGCCGAGTTTGTCGCGGGGGGCCGCGCAGGCACGGTGCGGTCGCGGAGCGGGCCGTCGTTCAGCCGGCCCGCAACATCCACAGGGCGAGCGCCGCGCGAGCCGTCCACAGGCCCGTCCGCAGCCAGTTGGACCGCACGAGCCGGCGCACGACGTCCGGATCGGCGGACCCACGGCCGAGACGGGCGTGGAGCGGCATCTGCACCGCCGCGGTCGAGGCCCAGGCCGCGGCCACGAGGCCGAGGCCGAGGACCGCGGGTCCGCGGCCGATCGTCGTCGGCGGGGAGACCGCGAGCAGGACGGCGGTCAGCCCCTCGACGAGCATCGGCGGCAGCACGCACCGCGGCGTGATCCGCCGATTCTCGAGCCAGTATGCCTGGGCCGTCTCGGCGGGCAGGCGACCGAAGAGCGGATAGTGGACGAGTTGCACGAACCAGATGAGCCCGCACATGAAGCCCGAGGCGAGCGCCTGGAGATACAGCAGCGCCGCAACCGGCTCCATGGTCAGCGCTCCGCGGCCGCCGCGCCGGCCCGGGGCCGCGCCTGCCAGGCGCGGAGGAGGATCAGCCCGAAGGGGATCCACCAGATGAGGTCGTTGGTCGGCAGCGTCCAGCCGAACGCCGCCGGCACCTCGCCGCGGGCCACCCCCATCGCGTAGCCCAGCGGCCCGAAGATCTTGCCGAGGAATCCGACGAGGACGATCGGCCAGTGACGGAGCGGATCGGCGGCTGCGGCGAGATAGCCGATCCCGTAGACGCCGACGATCATCCCCACGCACTGCCAGATGAAGGGATAGTTCGGCCGCTCCATGCCCGTGAGGTCGAAAAGCCAATAGGGCAGTCCGACGGTGACCGCGCCCCAGGCGAGGTTGTAGATTCCGGCAGCGACGAGCACGTGCCGCATCCACACCGGAAAGGAACCGCGGGTGAAGGATGACTCGCGCTGCATCGGTTCTACCGCCGGTTCGGATATCGACGACGTAGCATAGGCGGCCCGCCGCCGGCGAACAGCGGCCATCCACCTCCCGGCCGACAGCCCGGCACATTCGACTCAACCGGTGAATCGGGAAAGGATCCGCCGGCCGAGATCGGGAAACCAGTCGATGAGGCCCGCCAGCAGCCCGGCCGAACGCGGCACGACGAGTTCGCACCGGCGGCGTCGGCAGGCAGCGAGCACATCACGGGCGAGCCGATCGGGGTCGAGACGCCGCAGCTGCGCGCTGCCCCCCGGTGCGGCCGCCTCAGCCGGCAGGCTCGCTCGGGCGACGTCGGCCGCATAGCGGTCGGTGTCCCGGTCGGCCGCCGGATCGTCGGCGGCGCGGGCGATCGGCCCGGGGGAGACGAGGAGCACGTGGCCGCCGCGCGGGGCGAGTTCCAGCCGCACCGCGTCGGCGTAGGCCGCCAGCGCCGCCTTGGCGACGCCATACGGCCCCATGTACGGCGCGGCGAGCTTGCCCGCCAGGCTGCCGATGAAGACGACGTGCCCCCGAGCGGCGGCGATGTCCGCGGCGGCGGCCTGCACGATCTCCACCGCGGCGAACAGGTTGGCGTCGAGGAACCCGCGCAGCTCATCCGGGGGCGTGGTCAACATCCGGTGGCGGCCCGACCGGCCCACGCAGCACACGAGGTCGTCGATGCCGCCGAGGATCCGCCGGCCTTCGGCCGCGACCCGTTCCCCCTCCCCCGCCCGACCGAGGTCGGCGCTGAGGCCGCGCACGTCGAGGCCGACGCGATCGCAGGCGGCCAGGGCGACGCGCACGCCTTCCGCCGACCGGCCCACGACGAGCACCCGGGCTCCGGCCGTGGCGAGGTGCCGGGCGAGCACGAGGCCGAAGCCGGCGGTGCCGCCGGTGACGATGACGCGTCGATCCTTCCACATGCTCGTGATGCTCGGGCCACACGGGAGCCTGGCCGACCGGGGGACCGCGGGACAGGGGGGACCGCGGGACAGGGGCCGGACTCCGCTCCCGTCCGGCAGCGGCAGGGCGGTCCCGCTGCCCACGGGTCGCTCAGAGCATAATGCACGCGCCCATCGGGCCGACACCGATCGACATCCGGCGGGGCGGAATGTCGGAGAACGGCAGGCTGCCTCCGCCGGAGCGGTACGGGGAGTGGACCGGCGCGGACCGGGCCCGGGCGGCCGCCTCGCGCGAGGCGTTGGCCGTCGCCTGCCGGCTCCCGCCGGCCCGCTCGACCAGCGTGGTCTGCCGCGCCTCGACGCCCTGCTGCCGCTGACGAAGCGTCGCCCGCAGGGCATCGATCCGCTGGATCTCCTGCCAGAGTTGATCGGCCGACATGTCGAGGATGGAGGGGACGTTTCGCAACGCCTGGGCCCGGCGGGCGTCGGACATGGCGGAGAGATACTCGCCCAGCCATGCCTTGGCATCTCGGGCCTCCGGCGTGTCGAGCAACCTCATCTTGGCCGCGATCGTTTCGAGGAGATACTCGATCTCGTACGACGACATCGCCGCGACCTGGTTGTTGAATTGCATCTTGATGCGCCGCACCTCGGCCGGCGTGTAGATGGACTGCGACGTCAGCCAGGTGCCGAATTCGGCCACGACCCGCTGCCAGGCCGGGCTGTGCAGCAGGTCCGACTTGCGGGCGAGGTCGCCATGCTCCTCGTCGGTCGTCGGGCTAAAGACCCCCGCGTTGGCCGGGTCGGACGATCGAGCCGCGAAGGCCGCCGAGACCGCCCAGGCCAGGCAGCAGCCGAACCACGCCGTTCGCCAGGTGCAATCGGAACGTGACCTCTTCATCGCCCCTCTCCCTTCGGCTTTCGTACCCAGGTCGCCCGCGTCGGCCGACCGTCGGCGGGCGACAACGCATCGGGCATGGTTCGCCAGATGCAGCGGTCCCGGCCGTCGTAGGTATAGATGCTGACCTGCGAGTGCTGCTGGCCACCGGGCAGGTTCCCGGTCTGCACGATGACCCACGAGCCGCCGTCGCGAAACCACGTCGCCTCCCCGCGGCTGCCGTCGGAGGAGAAACTCCAGGAGCGAACCCGCTTGACGACCGGATCCCAGCCGATCCGCTGGTGGACATGGACGACGTCCGCATCGCCGTCGTCCGTGCCCGCGCCGGCAACCCGCACGTCCCGCACCAGGAACGCCCGACCCGCATCCCAGCGCACGCTCATCTCCATCCCCGGCGCTGCGGCGGGCCTGCCACCGTCCTTGTTTCCGGCGGGCTCATCGACGACGACCACCCAGTCGCCGACCATCCAGTCGAGGTCAGCCAGCATGTTCGCGTCGGCCACGACCGGCCGCTCCGACTCGCGAACACCCGCCAGTTTCCAGACGCCGTCCCGGCGCACCCACAGGGCGGAGAACCAGCCCTCGATTGCCGTCTGCGTGCCGGGGAGCACGATGTCGGCCGTGCCATCCTCGACGGCCACGTCGCCCGTCAGGAAGCGGATCGTCGTCTCGCCAACCGTGACCTCGGGACGCGGCCTGGATGCCGCCGCGGGGCCGGCATCGACCGGGGCGATGTCCGCCGGGCGCACCCGCTGGCCGCGGCCATCGACGATGTCGGCGTCGGCCGCCCAGGCCGCCTTGACGCCGGCAGCGTCCCCCGTGGCGAGTGCCGTGCGGTAGGCGGCTGCGGCGGCGCGGATCGCGGCCCGGTCAGCCGCGGCTGCCGCCTCCCCGGCCGATTGCCCGCGGGCGTCGGTCAGGACCGCCATCGCCGCGCTGATGGCGAGCATCGTCACGGCGGCAGGCAGCAGGCGGCGAAGCCGCTCCCGTCGCGCTGAAACCACTCCGCTGATCGTCATGGAATCGTGCATCCTGGGGTCGGGCGGCAGGGGCAGGGATTCGTTGGATCGCTGCATGGGCGTTGCGGAGTGTATCTCGGCCGGGTTCCGAAGTCGAACGCTGCGGGGTGATTGGGCCCGCGCGCACAGCACAGGTGGCCGCCCGCTGATGCGCGGGAAGGCGGGGCGGCGGCGACCATCGACGGGCGGGACGCGGCACGTCACAATGTCCGAAGGCGGACAGGCCACCAGACCACGACCCGCACCCCCAAGGAGTGTCCGCCATGTCGTCCCCTGCTCCGTCCTCGGTCGTGCGCACGAAGATCGTCGCCACGATCGGCCCCGCCACCCGCGCGGAGGAGGCGATCCGCTCGCTGCTCGCCGCGGGCGTCGACGTGTTCCGCCTCAACATGGCCCACGGCTCGACGGCCGAGCACCAGGAGACGCTCGAACTGGTGCGGCGCGTGTCGGCCACCGCCGGCCGGCACGTCGGCGTGCTCGTCGATCTCGCCGGACCGAAGATCCGTCTCGGCGAACTTCCCGGCGGACAGGTGAACTGCGTCGAGGGGGAGGAGGTGTCGTTCGTCAGCGGCACGGTGGCCGGGCCGGGGACGTTCACCGTCACCTACGCGACGCTGATCGACGAGCTCGCCGTGGGCGACGCGGTGATGCTCGCCGACGGCACCGTGAGCCTCGTCGTCGAGGAGCGATTTCCCGACCGGGTCCGCTGCCGCGTCGTCCAGGGGGGCGTGGTCCGCAGCCGGCAGGGGGTGAACCTGCCCGGGGTCAAGCTCTCGGTCGCGGCGATGAGCCCCGATGACTGGCGGCACGCCGAATGGGCGGCCGGGGCGGGGGCCGACTTCGTCAGCCTGTCGTTCGTCCGCTCGCCGGTCGAGGTCCAGCTGCTCAAGGAGCTGCTGCGGACCCGTGGCTCCCGGGCCCGCGTCGTCGCCAAGATCGAGAAGCGCGAGGCGATCGACGACCTCGATGCGATCGTCGAGGCCGCCGACGTCGTGATGGTGGCCCGCGGCGACCTTGGTGTGGAGATCGACGTCGCCACGGTTCCCATGGTGCAGAAGCAGATCATCCGCACCTGCCAGCGTTACCAGAAGCCGGTCATCGTGGCCACGCAGATGCTCGACAGCATGCAGCATGCCCGCCGGCCAACGCGGGCCGAGGCGACCGACGTCGCCAACGCGATCCTCGACGGCGCCGACGCCTGCATGCTCTCCGGCGAGACGGCGATCGGCGACCATCCGCACCTCGTGGTGGCGATGATGCGCCGGATCGCCGAAGCGACCGAGCGGCAGTATCTCGCCGACCGCTGGCAGTATCTGGAGGGGCGGTTCGGCCGCGACCGCAGCGGGGCGGCCGTGGCGGCCGTCGAGTTTCCGCCGCCGCCGGAGAAGCTCGTGGACGGGCTCCATCCGATCACGCAGGCCGTCGTCGACGGGGCCGGGCGGATCGCCGCCGAGCTCGACGCCCGGCTCGTCGTCGTGGCGAGCAAGACGGGGATCGCCGCCATCGCCCGCTCCAAGCGTCGCGGTGCGGTGCCGACCGTGGGCCTGAGCGACAGCCTGGAGACGCTCCGGCAGATGGCCCTGTATTGGGGCGTGACGCCGCTGGCCGTCGCCCCGGGATCGGACACGAGCGGCCTCTTGGAACAGGTCTGCGGCTGGGGGCTGCGCGAGGGGCGGCTGCGGCGCGGCGACCGGATCATCCTCGTGGCCGGTGCGGGCTTCGGCGCCGGAGGTCACAACATGGCCCTCGTCCACGAGGTCTGACCGGCGCGTCGCCGGCCGCGCGACCGCCGGTTTCCGCCGGGGTTTGCCCGGCCGGCTTGCATCCCGCGCCGGCTTCGGCCCGAATGCTCGAGGTCGTGGAAAATTCGCGGGCGTGAAGGAGTGGTGATGGGCAAGCGGTGCGTGCTGGCGTATTCGGGCGGGCTGGACACCTCGGTGATCCTCGGCTGGCTCATCGAGCAGGGCTACGAGGTGGTCGCCGTGTACGTCGACCTCGGGCAGCCCTGCGAGGACCGCGAGGCGATCCTCGCCAAGGCGCGCACCTGCGGCGCCGTCAAGAGCCTGATCGTCGACGTCCGCGAGGAGCTGTGCCGCGACTTCGCCTTCCCGGTCATGCAGTGGCAGGCCCGCTACGAGGGCACCTACCTGCTCGGCACGTCGATCGCCCGGCCCCTGATCAGCAAGGTGTGCGTGGAGATCGCCCACCGCGAGGGCTGTTCGGTGTTCGCCCACGGCGCCACCGGCAAGGGAAACGACCAGTGCCGGTTCCAGCTCGCCGCCGAGGCGCTCGATCCGGGGATCCGCGTCCTCGCCCCGTGGCGGATCGCCGCCTTCCGCGAGCGCTTTCCGGGCCGCAAGGAGCTGATCGAGTTCTGCGAGGCGAAGAACATCCCCGTCAAGGCCTCCAAGGGGAAGCCCTACAGCTCCGACGAGAACTGCCTGCACACCAGCTACGAGGCAGGGGCGCTCGAGGAGCTCTCGACCGACGGCTTCGCGCTCGTGGAGTTCGGGATGACCGTCGCGCCGCAGCAGGCGCCCGACAACCCGGAGACCGTGCGGATCGACTTCGACCGCGGGCTGCCTGTCCGCGTCAACGGCAAGACGCTCGCGGCCCACGAGATCGTGCTCGCGCTCAACGAGATCGGCGGCCGAAATGGCGTCGGTCGCACCGACATCGTCGAGAACCGGCTCGTCGGCATGAAGAGCCGGGGTGTCTACGAGGCCCCCGGCATGACGCTCCTCTACGAGGCCCACCGGCTCGTCGAGCAGATGACGCTCGACCGCGATCTCGTCCACCTCCGCGACCGGCTCGCGCCGGAGGTCGCCGAGATGGTGTACTACGGCTTCTGGTACTGCGCGAAGATGGACGCCCTCGCCGCGTTCATCCGTGAGGCACAGCGGCCCGTGACCGGCTCGGTGGAGCTCAACCTCTACAAGGGCAACATCCTCGTCAAGAGCCGGGAGAGCAGCCAGAGCCTGTACGACGCGGCCATCGCCTCGATGGAAGGGGGCGGCTCGTACGACCAGACCGACGCCGAGGGCTTCCTGCGAATCCTCGGCCTGCCGCTCCGCGTGCAGGGAAAGGTTCGCCCGCGCGGCAAGGGATGACGGGCGTGCCACGGCTGGACGGGCGGCCGTGAGCCGTCCGACAATGGGCCGCATGAGCCCCGCGATCCGCCTCCTGCCGATCCTGATGCGGTCCCACGCCCGCAACCCCGAACCGTGGACCGGGGCGCTGGTCGCGGTTGCGGCGGTGTGGAGCCTGGCGGGCTCACCGGGGGACCCGATCGCGAACGCCGGCCCGCGCGTGGCCGTCGCGGTCTTGATGGGGGCGTTCGCCCAGGCAGCCGCCGGTGCGGTCGTCACGCCGCCGCTGTCGGCGATCGCCACGGTGCCCATGCTGCTGGCGCGGATCTGCTGGCCGGCCGGCGGCGCATGCCTGGCGGCCGTGGTGGGCCGGCTGGTCTGGGGCACGGGGGACTGGGGCACGGGGGACTGGGGCGAGGTCGCGACCGGCGTCGCTGCTGCCGCGGCGGCGACGGCGACGATGGCGACGGCCTGCGTGCGGCGCGGCATCGCGGCGGCGGATGCCCTGAGCGCCGCCCTCGCGGCCGCGGCCTGCGGCGCGGCCGCGGCCTGCGCAAGCTCCGGCGTCGTGCCGCCGCTTGCGGCGGCCGTCGTCGGCTGGACCGTGGCAGCGTGTGCCATCCGCTCCCTGCCCGCATCGTCTGCGCCGGGCGCTGGCTGGCACGGCCGACGAGCCGAGCGGCCCACGCCGGCGGCGACGCTCCTCGGGCACGGCCCCGTCCGCTCGGCCCTCTCCACGGCCGCGATGGCGACGGCGTTGGCGGGAATGGTGGCCTGGTTCTTTCTCGATCCCGCCCGGGCGGCCTGGTATCCGCTGCTCGCGGTGACGTGGTTCGTGTGTCTGGCCGTGCCCCAGGCCGTGGCACTGCCCGTGGCGGGACGAGCCGGCGACCTCGGCAGGTCCGCCGCCGGTGCTGACGGCGTGTGGCGGCTCCCCGCGGTGCGTCGGGCGCGGGCGTCCGTCACGGCTCATGCGCTGGTGCTCGGCTGGCCGGCGCTGGTGGCCCTCGGCCTGCATGGAAGCGGTGCCCTGGCCCGTGGCGATCAGGTGGTCGGGCCACCGGCCACGCTGGTCGGGCTCGCGGGGGCCGCCGGCGCCGTGACGGGGATCGTCTGCCTCGCCGCCCGGTGCGGATTGCCGGCATGCCGCGTTCGCGCCGTCGCTTTCACGGTCGCGGCTGCCTCGGGGCTCGCGGCCTTCGCTATCCTGCCCGCCCTGCCCGACCTGCTGCGGCCGCCGGCGCCATCCGGTCCAGGCGGTCACGTTGCGGGCCGCGCGGCTGTCGAGACGGCGCCGGCAAATCGGCCGGAAATCGTCCGCTTTTTCGGGGATCGCGTCGACGCGATGAAACCGCGGTTGAGAAAATGGCCGGTTTGGAACGATAACTAGGTCGGTCCGCCAGGCGGACTTCCGTCCCCTGCCCTTCGCAAGGATTTCCGAGATGCGCTCTTGCTTTCGTGGGTCGATCGCCGGCCGGGGCCGGCAGCGTGCCGCAGTCGCCGCGGTGCTGGCCACGCTCGGCATGATCGGACTCGCGGACGGCGCCGGCATGGCGCCCAGCGAGCAGGTCCTTCCCGACAGCACCCGGGCCTGGGTGAGCGCCCGGGATTTTCGCGCCACCCGCGAGCGGTTCCAGCGGTCGTCCTACGGCCAGTTGATCGCCGACCCGGCGATGAAGGAATTTCTCGACGGCCTACGCACCCAGTTGGCCAAGAATGGCCGGCAGCGGCTGGCGAATCTCGGCGTCGCAGTCGAGGACCTGGAAAAAATTCCGGGGGGCGAAGTGGCCCTCGCAGCCGTGGAGACGCCCGCTGCCGACGGCCGGGCCGGCCGGCTGGCCATGCTGCTGCTGGTCGACACGACGGGGCACGAGGCCGAGGCGAAGGCGCTCGTCGAGCGGATCACGAAGGGGCTGACGGACAAGAAGGCGACCCGGCTGGAACTCAAGTCGGCGCCGCCCCAACTGGTCGTCTACCAGCTGCCGCCCGATGAGCAGGCCGGGCCCGGCCGGCCGCCGCGGCAGGTGGCGTTGGCCCTGGCGCCGGCGGCGCTCGTCGTCGGCGACGACGCCGTGCAGGTCGGCCAGGCGTTCAACGCGCTGGCCCAGGGGCGGAAGGACTGCCTCGGCGCCATGCCGTCGTTCGCGAAGGTCGCCGAGACCTGCGGCGGCAAGGTCACCGGGAGCGAGTCGCCGGCCCGCTGGTTCATCGATCCGCTGCGGTTCGCCAAGGCCTATCAGGCGACCAATCCGCCGCGCGAGAAGCGCAAGGGACCCGACATGGTGGCGATTCTCGGCCGGCAGGGATTCGATGCCATCAAGGGGGCCGGCGGCACCGTCGTCTTCGCCGCCAACGGCCAGGCGGTCCGCCACCACACGCTCGTCCATGCCCCTGCCCTCGCCGGCAGGGATCCGTTCGGCCCCGAGCGGTTCGATCTCGGCGCCCGGGTCCTGCGGTTTCCGGACGCCGTCGGCGTCGCGCCGCCGGCCTGGGCCGGAAGTGCCCTGGCCGGCTGGACCGCGCTGCAGTGGGACATCCGCAAGGCGTTCGCTTCGGCCGACGGATTGGTGGACGACATCATCGGCGAGAAGGGCGTCTTCAAGGACGTCGTCGAATCGATCCGTGACGAGCCCGACGGGCCGCAGGTCGACGTCGAGGCCGACCTCGTCAACGTGCTCGGCAGCCGCGTCGTGCTGCTCTCCGGCCACACCGAGCCCCTGGGGACGGACTGCGAACGGCTCTTGATCGCGGTCGAGGCCACCGATCCAGAGCGGCTCGCCAAGACGATCGACAAACTGATGAAGGCCGACTCCGACATGCGCCGGATCGAGGTCGCGGGGCACGGTGTCTGGGAACTGATCGACCGCACCCACGACGAGCTGCAGGTCCAGGTCGAGCTGCCCGGCGCCGCCGGCGTCAAACACGCCGACGGCCACGACGGCGACGACGACGCGGCCCACCGCCGCCGGCAGAAGATGCGCCAGAAGGAGGAGCGGATGCTGCCGCATTCGACGGTCACGGTCGCCCACGGCCACCTCCTCATCGCCTCGCACCGCGACATCCTCGAGAAGGTGCTGACGCAGCCGGCGGACGCGACGCTCGCCGCGACGGCCGACTACCGCGCCGCCGCCGCACAGCTCGACGGCCTGCTGCCGGGGACGTCGGCCGCCCGGTCGTTCCTGCGCGAGGAGGACGCGCTGCGGCCGTCGTACGAACTCCTCCGGGACGGCGCGATGCCCAAGTCGAAGAGCCTTCTCGGGCAGGTGCTCAACGGGGCGCTCGGCGAGGCCAAGCCGGGCGCGGTCCGCGAGCAGCGGCTCGATGGCAAGACGCTGCCGCCGTTCGAGGCGATCCGCCGGCATCTCGGCGTCGGCTGCCTGGGGATGCAGACGACCGTCGACGGCTGGTACGTGGCCGGTGCGGTCATCCCGCGGCAGGGACTGCAGCCGAACGTGGCGGTCCAGCCGGGAGAGCCGCCGGCCCGGCAGTGACGCCGTGCGAGCGGGGCGGGTGAGCGTCAGTCGCGGCCGCGGCCGGCCGCGCCGCCCGGCTTCTTCTCGACGACGGCCCAAAAGGGGTGCTGGCGGTCGGCCCGCAGCCGGAGGTCCTCCAGCATCACGCGCAGGTCGGGGTTCACCCGGCCGGCGAACACCCGCTCGCCCGCCACCGTGACGCTCGTGGGCAGGGCGAAGTCGATGAACTCGGGCGCCAGCCAGACGCGCACGTTGCGGGCGCCGCACTGGACCCTGATCACGTTCCCCGGCTTGACGGTCTGCGCCTTGGCGTCCACCTCGAAGGCGACCGTTCCCTTGGGGGGCGGCCACTGCGCCGGGAGCACGAGGGTCTTCGCCGGCGGGTCGTCGTATTCCAGCCACCAGAAGAACCGGTCCCAGGGCCGCATCGACACCGCCTCGATCTGCGCCGGAAAGAAGGCCCGCTTCCGCCTGCCGAGCCAGTCGAAGATCCGCAGTTGCTCGTCGGCGAAGTGCTCGTGCCCGCGGCCCCGGTACTCGACGTAGGTGACGTCGAAGCCGCGCTCGAAATACTCGTCGAGATCGACCGCGTTGCGCTTCAGCGTGCCGCCGTCGAGCTCGCCGCCGACGAGGTACAGCGGGACGGCGGCGGCGTTCTTCCAGTAGAAGCGGACGTACTTGTCGGCCGTGGCGGAGATGCCCACCATGCCGGCCCACATGTCCGGATGGGCGAGCGCCACGTCCCAGGCCGCGTTGCCCCCCTGCGCGTGCCCGGCGAGGAACACCCGGTCGCTGTCGATGGAGAACCGGCGGCAGGCCTCGCGGACCGCCCCGAGCACCACGGCGTGCTCGCGGGCGCTGAACTCGTACCCCGCCTGGTCCGCGCGGGCCCACGCGGGCGCGATCACGATCATACCGTGGCGGGTCGCCTGCCCCGCCCGGATGCCGTCCTGCCCGGGCATGCCCGCCCACCACTCGACCTGCGACAGCGGGGTCATGCCGCCGGCGTGCAGGGCCACGATCGCGGGGTAGCGTCGGAGCGGATCGTATTCGGGGGGCAGCTGCACGAGGCAGGCCGCCTTGTCGTCGTCGCCGAGGCCGGTCACGGTCAGTTCGTGCAGGCCCGGGCTGCTGGCCGCGGGGGGATCGAGCGGCGGCCGCATGTGCGCGGCGATGGCGGCGACCGTCGCCGGCTCGAACGCCTCCTCTTCCCCCATCCGGGTGAACAGGGCGTCGCGGGCCGCGGCGTCGGCCGTCCGCAGGTAGTCGCGGATCAGGCCGCGGAGCCGGAGCGCCGACAGCGACAGCTTGAGGTTCTCGGTGCCGGCCCCGACACCCTGCAGCCAGCCGCCGATGGCGACGGCCAGCAGCCGGTCGGCGGGCCTGCCGGCATCGTCGGCGAGCTGGTCGAACGTCGCCAGCCGCTCCACGGTGGCGAACGAAAGTTGCTCGCGGATCTCCGCCAGCGTCTCACCGGCGGCCCGCCGACTGCCCTCGTCCTCGATGCCGGCCAGCAGTTTTTCCAGCCGGGCGACGAGGTCGCGGGCCTGCTGCAGCCGCTCGCGGTAGCGCTCGCGGGCCTCGCGGATGGCCTCCAGGGTCTCGCTTCCGAGGTTGTCCGTGGGAAACGATTCCAGGAGCCGCATCGCCAGCCGATCCTGGCCGGAGCGCCCGCGCAGGGCGAGTTCGGCGAGGATCTGCCGGGCCGTGAACTCCGCCAGCCTGCGGCGCTGGTCGTCGAGGCCGGAGAGCGTGGGGAAGTCGGCGAGCACGCCCTCCAGCTCGCGCCGCGCCTCCTCGTAACGCTCGCCCTGGATGAGCAGCCGCACCACCCGCAGCCGCTCGTCGGGGTTCGTGCGGTCGATGTGCTGCTCGATCACCCGACGCAGCACGTCGCGGGGAAGGGTGCTCGTCGCCACCCGCATGTCGAGCAGGATCGGCTGCTCGGTGACGATGCCCTCGATCCGCGTCCAGCGCGGGGTGATCTCGGTGATCCCCTGCACGACGTCGACACGGCCGCCGGCCGTGTCGAGCGCGAGGATCCGCCGGCCGAACTCGTCGAACGGGGTCGCCCGGAGCGCGGCCCCGATTCCGATCACGCGCCGGCCCTTTTCCGGCACGGGCTGCGGGATGCGGATGCGCTCCACGCCCAAGTCGACGGGGCCCTCCTCCGTCCGCGCGACCTGCCGCTTGGCCACCATGGTCCGCGTGAGTTCGTCGTCACAGACCAGGATGTTGGTGATCGGGGAGGGCTGCGTCGCCTTGGCCGGATCGACGGCCACGCTGGGCAGGACCGCGAACCGCCCCTCGAGGACGCGGCCGTCGCGCAGCGTGACCTGGTCGGCACGGCCGCTGGCCGCGAGCAGCACGCCCCACGCCGGGGCGAGGACCGCAAGGAGGATCTGCGTGCCGCGCGACGAGCGAACCATGGTGCAGCCTCCGGGGGGGCCTGCCGACTCCTGCAGGATCCGTCATCATGCCGCACGACGGCGAAAAAAGGCAGTCCAGCGGGTGTCCCTTGCCGACCGCATGCGCAGCGGCGGGCGGCCGGCAGGTTGTTGCTTGACGGTGGCCGGCGCTGGACGGGACAATCATCGCGAGTGTCCGTCGGTGGCGAGCACCCGCCAGCCTGCTCCATCCCGCCGAACATGCTCCATCCCGCCGAACAACGACAACCTGCAGTGGTGACATGACGCGCGACGGTCTCGGGCGCCTGCTGGCATGGGGAGTGGTCGCGGCCTTGCTGCTGCCGGTGCTCCTCGTGGTCCTGCTGGGCCTGTCGGCCCTGCTGCAGGCGGTCGGCGACGAGGGGGGGGCGCGGGCCTGCAGTCGCGCTGCGATCGGCGGTGGCGTCGCCTGGATCGCGGCGCTCGTCGTCACGGTTGCCGTGAACGCGATGCTGACGCTTTGCGGACCGGGCGTCCCGCCTGCGGTCGCCGGCCACGGCCGCGATCCTCGGCGTCGGCGACGCCGCCGATCCGACCGGCTCGTCCGGGAGCATCCGGGGCTGGGAGACGCGGGACCGGGAGACCGACGCGGAGCGGCGGACCGGGGACCGGGAGCTGGATAGACCATGAAGCGCAGCACGGCGGCAGGTGTGGTCCACGAAGGCGGCCGGCTGTGCCGGGGGTGCTGCGTCGCGCTGGTGATGCTGGGGGCGCTCGGAGCGGCGCCGGGCCGCAGCCAGGAGCTGGCGGCGGGCCGAAAAATCTCCTTCAGCACGCAGGTCGCCCCGATCCTCGCCGCCCGCTGCGGCGGCTGCCACGTCGCCGGCAACAAGGGCAACTTCCAGATGCCGTCGCACGCGGCCCTGCTCGCCTCCGGGTTCGTGCAGCGGGGCAACCCCAGCGCCAGCCGCCTCCTCGAGGTGATCCTGACGGGCGACATGCCGCGCGGCGGTGGGAAGATCTCGTCCGACGAGGTGGCGGTGCTGACGAAATGGATTGCCGCCGGCGCCCCCTTCGACGGCCCCGACCCGACGGTGTCGATCGACGTGCTCGCCCGGACCGCCGCGCCCCCGCCTCCGACGCCGCCTCCGGCCAAGCCGGTGGCCATCCGACCCGGCGAGGTTCTGTTCGCGACTGACATCGCCCCGATCTTCATCACCCACTGCGTCACCTGCCACGACGACCGCGACCCCGAGGCGAACCTGCGCATGACGAGCCTCGATGCGCTGCTGGCCGGCGGCCGGTCGAAGTCGCCGGTGGTGGTTGGCAAGGGGGCCGAGAGCCTGCTGGTCAGGAAGCTTCGCGGCCGGAACATCGACGGGCAGCGGATGCCGCTCAACAAGAATCCGCTTCCTGACGATGTCATCGCCCTCGTCGAGCGCTGGATCGACGAGGGTGCGCGGCTCGACCTGCTGACGGGCAAGAGTCCCCTCGACGCCGTGGCCGCCGCCGGCCGGTCCCGCCGCCTCTCGGGGAAGGAGCTCAGTGCGATCCGCTTCGCGGCCGGCGAGAAGGTCTGGCGGCGGGCGATCCCCGACGAGCCGCCGCAGTCCGTCCGCCGGGAACGGGTCTGCCTGATCGGCAACCTGCCCGCGGAGCGGCTCGAGCTGCTGGCCGCCGCGGCCGACGACCTCGTCGGCCGCGTGGAGAAGGAACTCGTCGGGGACGACGGCGACTTGCTCAAGGGGGGCATCGTCGTCTACACCTTCGCGAAGGCCTACGACTATTCGGCGTTCTGGCAGGAGGTGGTCGGTGTCGAGCGGCCGCGCGGGATCGTCGGCCATGCCGGCGTCTCCGGTGACGTGGCCTACGGCGCGCTGACGGTCGCCGCGGACGACGCCGACACGAGGCTCCTGCTCGCCGAGCAGATCAGCGCCGCGGCGCTGGCGGGCCGCGAGCTGCCCGGCTGGTTCGTCCGCGGTGCGGCCCGAGCCGTGGCGGTCAGGATCGTGCCCAAGGCAGCGCTCGCGCAGGAGTGGAAGCAGGAGCTGCCGCTGGCGCTCGATCGGGTCGGGGGGGCGAAGGCCTACTTCGCCGGTCAGGCGGACGCCAGCACTGCCGCGGTGGTCGGCGGCGGCTTCGTCGCGACGATCGCCACGGGGGCACGGCTGCGGCAGGTGGTGGAGATCGTCGACGGCGGTGGCTCGTTCGACGACGCCTTCGCCAAGGTCTTCAGGGCGCAGCCGGCGGACGCCTTCGATGCCTGGGCCGCGAAGGCCGCCCGCGGCCGGGGCCGGGGCCGCTGACGGGCCGCAGCCGCGGCCAGTAGCGGACTGGGGCGGGGGCCGGGGGCGATAAGTCTTCCACCGCGATGCCGTGGTGTCGTGTGATGCGGAGAGCTCGTTTAGGAAAAACGGGGGTGCCTTGGATTCCGGGGCACGTGATCCGGAACGAGCCGGCGTGACGTGCGACAAGAACCATCGATCGGCCCCCAACGAGCCTCGGTAAGAGCTCACCGGCATGGATCGACAGCATCACGAACATGGCAGAAAACTTATCGCCGCCGCCCCCCTTTCCTTCCGTGCACGGGATTCCCTCCGGGCGTCAATACTCGCCCGAGTCGCGGCCGTAGGGCTCCATCGTCTTCGTGTTCCGCTCGACGGCCAGCACCACCGTCCGCCGCGCGCCTGCATCCGGGGCGCTGGCCACGATCGGAATGACCTGCCGCCGGTTCGGCATCTCGACGCGCACGCGGAACGTCCCGTCGGCGGCGAGTTTCACCGGCTCGCCGTGCAACGTCACGTAGGCGTCGGGCCGAGTCGCCCCGTAGACGACCATCTCGGCATCGACCTGCAGCTCGCAATCGCAGGCGACGGCCTCGGGCTCTTCCGCCTCCACCACCGCGTGCCGTGCCTCGGGCGGGCTCATCGGCCGGCGCATCCGCTCCGCGAAAAGCTCCTGCAAATCGGCCGGCGCGGTGTCCCCGGAAAAACCGCCGCTCATGGCGTAGATCCGGTCGCAGTCGCCGGCGATCTCACCCCAGTGGACATCGAGCGTGTCCCCTTGGGCAGTGACCGGCGTGCTCACGGCGTTGCTGCGGCCGAGCGCATGAAACCGGCCACTCGTCGTCCGGTAGCCCAGTTCCACCCGGCAGCGCAGCGGATCGCGGACGTCGATGAACCAGTTCTTCACGCCCCCATGGACCCCGATCTCGCGGATCACCTTTTCGGCAGCCGAGTTCTGCAGGTCGCTGTCCAACTGCACGATGCGCAGGACCGGACGGGCCGTGTGCCATTCCTGGCCCAGTGCGGCACGGGCTCGATCGATGCTCCGGGGGGTCACCTCCCAGAACGCGTGCAGCCAGTGCGGGCCGCGAACCATGAGCACGATCCGGTCCCGGTCGCGGCGGCTGCCCCGTGCCTGCTCGGGTCGCGTCGCCAGGTCCTTGACCCGCGACAGCCGGTCGCGGGCCTCGGCGATCCTTGCCGCCACACGCGGGTCGCAGGATGGGCCCGGGCCAAACGCGGTCGGCGCGGATGCCTGCCGCGACTCCTGGTCGCCGGCCGGTCGCGGCAGGGCGCCCTTCGCCTTGCGAACGAGGGCCTTGATGAGCTGATCCTTCCGCATCGCGTGCCAGCCCGAGACCCCGTGCTGTTTGGCCAGCCGGGCCAAATCCCTGACCCGCTTGTCCTTGAGGCTCGCCGACGTCATGCGCTTGGTTTCCCTGGGAAAGACGACCGTGTCTCAACAAGGCTACCGACGACCTGCCTTCCCGGCAAATTTCAGGGGCTCGAATGCCGGTCCTAAAGTCTTGTACCCCAATCCCTTGCGCTGCGTTTTGGGACGGCTTTGTGGCCGTCCTTTCGGGTCGACACGCGGGCGGAATCAGGCTCCGGGGCACGCGACCGGCCGGGGCTTCGTCATTCGCCCCGGAGTTTCAGGCCGCGCTCGGTCAACTTCTCCCGAACCTCGTTGAGGCTCGTAACGCCGAAGTTCTTGCATTCCAGCAAGTCTTCGGCCGTCCTCCGCACGAGATCGCCGATCGTGTTGATGCCGAGCTTCGTCGTGCACTTGCGGGCCCGCACCGAGAGGTTGAGTTCGTTGATCGGCAGGGAGTTGATCTCCAGATCCTCGCCAGCCGCCTCCAGCGGCTCCGGCTCCGGTTCGCCCGCCGCGATCGGCCTGACAGCCTGGCCCAGTGACAGGCCCTTCGATGCGAGCATGTCCTTGATTTCATGGAGGCTCGTCTCGCCGAAGTTCTTGCTCGCCAGGATATCGTCCTCGGTGGTCCGCGCCAGGTCACCGAGCGTGAGGATGCCCATCTTCTGCAGGCAGTTGCGACTCCTGACCGAGAGCTCGAAATCGCTGACAGGCAACTGCATCACCTGATCGAGCCGATCCCGCTGGCGCTGCTCCTGCTCGTCGAGGTGCAGGTCGCCGGATGCGGAGGAGTCGCGCATGAAGAGCCGGGCCCGGGGATGGTCGGGGTAGACCTCGAGGATTCGGCGGTAGCACTGCTGGGCGCGGGTGAAGTCGTCGTCGTCCTCGAACATGATGCCGAGATTGAGCAGCGCCCCGACGCTCTGGGGATAGCGCTTCAGCGACCGCTCGTAGCAGTCGCGGGCCTCGGCGTCGTTGCCGAGCCGGTCGTTGATCACGCCGAGCGCGAACAGCGCCTCGGGATGGCCGGGATCGACGGTCAGGGCCTTCTCGAAAGCCGCCACTGACTCCGCGACCGGAAGGCCGAGATCGGCGGCGATCAGGCCCCGGGCGGTGAGCGCGGCGGCGGAGGCTTCGGCCTGGGGGCCGAGCTGCTCGATTTCCCGGCGCGCCTCCTGCGACTTGCCGGACGCCCGCAGGGCCTCGGCGATCCCCGCCGCGCAGGCGCCGGCGTCGTAGCCGGCCTTGCGGGCGGCCTCGAACGATTCGCGGGCCTTGTCGTGCGTCTGCTGGGCTGCGTGGGCGAGCCCTTGGTAGAAGAGCGCGAGCGCGCCGCCGTCCCCAGTCCGCAGCGTGTCGAGTGCCTCATGGCCGCGGCCGAGCAGAAATTGGCAGACGCCGAGTTTCACCGCCGCCGCGGGGCTGCGGTCCGACTGCGACTCCAGTTCCCGGACGGCCGCCCGCAGATCGCGGTGCACGCCGGGGTCGCTCCCCAAGCCGTCGACGAGGCGGCGGATCTCCGTCGGCCCGAAGGGGCCGTTGCCGGTGATCATTTCGCGGACATCCAGCCGTGGGGCGGCAGTCGTGGCAACCATGGATCGACTCTCCTGATGCGGCAAGCGGGCGTGTGGGAAATCGGAAAGCCAGCGGCGGGAGTCGAACCCGCAACCCCCGCATTACGAATGCGGTGCTCTGCCAATTGAAGCTACGCTGGCGCGGTGGCTGTCCGCCCGGAACGGCCCGGGGGCGACCGACCGGAACTCCGCAGGCTATCGTCGGCACCCGCTGATCGTCAAGAGAACCCTGTTTTTCAGGGCTTTGTAGGCCGTCGTGCCGCGTCGCCGGCCCGCCGTTCGGCGTGGGGGCAGACCATCGGGGAAAGAAAAAAGTGGGGCCTCTGACCCGACAGGAGCATCCTGTCTTCGGGAATGCGGGTCAGGGGCAAGGCGACCGCACGCCCGGAACCAAGTCGAAGGCCCCACCTTTGAATGTCTTTCGCGGGTGGTGTCGTCGCGGGGACCGCGCCGGACATCGGGAGAAGTGGGCATCTGGCGTGCCAATCCGGATGGATTCGCGGCCGTCCATCGGCCGGCCCCGTGCCGGCCGCATGAACGCGGGCCAATCGCCTGTTTTTTAGCGATTCCGGCGGGCGGCGTGCCGGCCTGCGCGGCGTAGTCTGGGCCGCGACCCGGCCGTAGCGACCGTTTCATTCCGCGGCGGAGCGCCGCATTTTGCCCGGCTCTGGGCGCGCGATCGGCCGGCGCCAGGAAAGCCCGCACGGTCGGTCCTGGCCAGCCCGCTGTATGATTCCGCCGCGAGCATGGCACACCATCGTCGTGCCCAGCCCGTCCTCTAGAGGTCCGTGCCGTGAACCCCCGCCTGCCCGCCTGCATCGGCCCGCATCGCTGTGGCCCCGAACAGCCGCTGCTGCTCATCGCTGGGCCGTGCGTCATCGAGACCGAGGATCTCTGCCTGCGGATCGCCGATCGACTGGCGTCGCTCGCCGCCCGGCTGCCGGTGCAGGTGGTGTTCAAGGCGTCGTACGACAAGGCGAACCGGACCAGCGGGGCCGCGTTTCGTGGCCCCGGACTCGACGACGGCCTTGCCGTGTTGGAGAAGGTGCGGTCGGTCACCGGCCTGCCCGTCACAACCGACGTCCACCTCCCCGAGCAGGCGACCGTCGCCGGCGGCATCTGCGACATGCTCCAGGTGCCCGCCTTCCTCTGCCGGCAGACGGATCTGCTCCTCGCCGCGGCGGCGACCGGCAAGGCGGTCAACGTCAAGAAGGGGCAGTTCGTGGCGCCGGGCGACATGAAGCACGTGGTGGCGAAGCTGCTCGCCGGCGGCTGCCGCGACGTGCTGCTCTGCGAGCGTGGCACCTTTTTCGGTTACGGACGGCTGGTCAACGACTTCGGCGGACTGCCTCTGATGCGGTCCTTCGGCGTGCCGGTGATCTTCGATGCCACGCACTCGGTGCAGCAGCCGGCCAGCCTCGGCGAGGCCACCGGTGGCGATCGCGGCCTCGTCGAGCCGCTGGCCCGCGCCGCCGCCGCGGTCGGCATCGATGGCCTGTTCTTCGAGACGCATCCCGACCCCGACCGCAGCCCGAGCGACGGACCGAACATGGTTCCGCTCGATGACCTGCCGGCCGTGGTCGAGCGGGTGCTCATGATCCACGAGGCCCGCCTGCGCGGGGAGCGGCCGTGAAAGCGCGTCCGATCGCGGCGATCGTGACGGCGGTCAGCATGACGCTGGCGGGGTGCGCGGGCCGGCCGCCGGCACCGCTGCCAGCGGCACGTGCGTTGCCGGTCGCGCAGCCTCCTGCCGCCGGCGCGGTTCTCGAAGGGGCCCTCGCGATCCTCGATCGGCTCGACGAGTATGCCGAGGACGAGGCGTATCGCCAGGTGTCGGAGCGGCTCGCCGAGTGGCGTCGGGTGCAGCCTGTGGAGGCTGCCGTCCGGCCTGGCGGGACGAACGGCGTGGAGCGGCTGGTGGCCGGATTGCCCGAGCGGCTCCGCGCCCCTGCCGCGTCCCGCGACGCCGCCGATGAACTTCGCCACCTGCGCGATTGTTGCTGGCTGGCGGGCGTGGCCCGCCAAGGCCGGGACCGGGCGGCGGCTGGCGAACCGCTGGCGGTGGCGACGGAGCTCTTCCGTTGGACCGTCCGCTCCCTGGCCATCGTCGCAGATCCTCCGGCCGTGCCGACGGCGGCCGCGCCGGGCAGCCGCTGGCTGATGCCCGGGGAGATCCTGCTCGCCGGCCGGGCCAGCGCGTCGCAGCGGGCGTGGATCTTCCTTGAGCTCCTCCGTCAGGCTGGCATCGACGGCGTCATGCTTGCGACGGGCGTTGATGGCAGCCTGCGGCCATGGCTGCCGGCGGCGATCATCGACGGCGAGGCGTACCTGTTCGAACCCGCCTACGGCATGCCGGTGAGCGGCTCGGGGGGCAACGGCATCGCCACGGCCCGCCAGGCTGCCGCCGAGGCGAGCGTGCTGGGGGCGCTGTCGCTGCCCGATCGGCCCTATCCGCTGCAGGCTGCCGACGTCGGGCACCTGGTGCCGCTCGTGGCGGCCGATCCGTCGGTACTCGAGGGCCGCGGGGCGGACATGCAGGCCGCGCTCGACCGGCTGCACGGGCCGCGGGTGACGGTCGACGCCGCGGCCCTCCTCGCGCGGGCTTGCCGAGCGATTCCTGGCAGCGGGGAAGACCGCGGCGGCCTCTGGGAGTTTCCCTTCGAGACGGTGGCCCGGCGTCGCGAAGATCCCGCCCGCGTGCGGCCCGCCCTGCAGGCCGAACTCGCCCCGTTGAATATCCCCACGCTGCCGGCCGTGGCGGCCCGGTATGCGGCACGTTCGCGGCGGGGTACGGAAGAAGACGGCCAAGGATCGGCGTTCGACGTCGAGGAACGGGCGGAGGCTCCCCGGTTTCTCCGGCCGCTGTTCGCCGGGAGGGTCCGCGAATTTCGCGGGGACGTGGCCGGCGCCCGGGAGGCATACATGGCCTCGCGGCCGAGTGCCCGGGAGATCGCCGAGGCGGTCGCGTCCGCTCCTCCCGAGGCCCGCGACGGCCTGACGAGGACGCTCGAGCGGATGCGCGAGGACGCGGGCTACTGGCTCGGCATCGTGTCTGTGGCGGCGGGAGAGGATCGGTCGGCGGTCGACTTCCTCGAGCGGGTGACCCTCGGCGAGCATCCTCAGGGGAGGTGGACCGATGCCGCTCGGGTCAACCTTGCCGGGCCGCTCGTCGCGCTCGGCAGGATCGAGGAGGCGGCACGGTTGCTCCGCACGGACGAGTCGCCGCAGCGGTTCGGCAGCCGGCTGCGGGCCGACGCGCTGCGGCCGTAATCGGCGCTTCCGCCTGGGGCGGCCCGAGCGGTTCCCATCCGCCATAATGAGGCCGCCCCAGGCGAATTCGCCTGCTGCGACGGTTCGCGTTGTCCGCGACAGCCCGGGCGGGTATCCTCACCGGACTGTTCCCGGCCGGCAGGCATTCGGGTTCGAAGCGTCAGGTTCACACGTCAGGATTCAGGATCATGAAGGACGACATTCATCCCCGGTACATCGACACGGTGGTCCGCTGCGGTTGCGGCAACACGTTCGCCACGCGGAGCACGGTGCCCGAGATCAAGGTGGACATTTGCAGCCTCTGCCATCCGTTCTTCACCGGCAAGCTGAAGTTCGTTGATACCGCCGGGCGGATCGAGAAATTCAAGAGCAAGTTCGCCGGTGCCGGCTACGCCAGCCTCAAAAAGAAGAAGGCGGGGGCCGCGGCGGCCGAGCCGTCCGCGTCCTGATCCATGGGTGAACACCCGGCCGGCGGGATCCGCGACCTGCTGAGCGAGCGGCTCGCCCGGTTCGAGGAATTGGAACGGGCTCTGGTCGATCCCGTCCTGCTCTCCGATCCGCAACGGCTTTCGGCGGCTGCCCGTGAGCATGGCACGCTGGCGAAACTGGCCCTGAAGTATCGGCAGTTCATTGCTCTCGAGCGGCAGATCGCCGACCTGCGCGGGCTCGTGGCGGGCGCCGACCGCGACATGCGCGGGCTGGCCGAGGCCGAACTGCCCGACCTGGAGCGGCGCCGCGAGGCCGAGTGGGAGGCGCTCCTGGACCTCTGCTCCACGGATGCCGACGCGGAACGCCCCCGCTGCATCATGGAACTGCGGGCCGGCACCGGCGGCGACGAGGCGGCGCTCTTCGTCCGCGACCTCTACGAAATGTATCGCCGGGCCGGGGTCGAGCTCGGCTGGGAGTTCGAGGTCCTCGACGCCAGCCCCACCGAACTCGGCGGCTTCAAGGAACTCGTGCTCGGCGTCTCGGGGGAGGCGGTCTACCGGCGGTTGCGGCACGAGAGCGGCGGGCATCGCGTGCAGCGCGTCCCCGACACGGAGACGAAGGGCCGCATCCACACCTCGGCGGCCACGGTCGCGGTCCTGCCCGAGCCGGAGGACGTGGAGGTGTCGATCGCCCCGGACGAGTATCGCAAGGACCTGTTCTGCGCCAGCGGCCCGGGCGGGCAGCACGTCAACAAGACGGCCTCGGCAGTGCGGCTCACGCACCTCGAGACTGGGATCGTCGTCCAGTGCCAGGACGAGAAGAGCCAGCACAAGAACCTCGCCAAGGCGCTGCGCGTGCTGAAGACGCGGCTCTACGAGCATCGTCGGCAGATCGAGCACGACAAGCGGTCGGCAGAGCGCCGCACGCTCGTCGGCTCGGGGGACCGCAGCCAGCGGATCCGCACCTACAACTATCCGCAGAACCGCGTCACCGACCATCGCATCAACGAGAGCTTCACCCTCGACCAGGTGATGGTGGGTCGGCTGGGCCTGGTCATCGACGCGCTCGAGGAGCATGGCCGGCGCGAGCGTCGGTCGGAGATGGAGCGGTCCGCTAGCGGTGCGCCTGCCGGCTGACGCCCGGCGGCCATGCCCCCCGAGGAGATCATCCCGTTGAACGCCCAGGAATCGACCGCCGGCAGCGCGGGAAGTCCGCAGGCCTGGACCGTCGGCAGGCTGCTCGCCTGGACGACTGAGTGGCTCACGGCCCGCGGGGCGGAGACGCCGCGGCTCGACGCCGAGGTGCTGCTCGCGCACGTTCGCGGCTGCCCGCGGATCGCCCTCTACACCACCTTTGACGTGCCGGTGGCCGACGATGAGCGCGACCGGTTTCGCGGCCTCGTCAAGCGGCGCGGCGGCGGCGAGCCGGTCGCCTATCTCGTCGGGAGCAAGGAATTCTTCTCTCTGCCGTTCACGGTGACCAAGGACGTGCTCGTGCCGCGGCCGGAGACGGAGGGGCTCGTGGTCCGGGCCCTCGACCTCTGCGGCGGCCTGGCGGCGCCGCGGATCCTCGACGTCGGCACCGGGTCGGGCGCGATCGTCGTCACGCTCGCCCGCCGCCTGCCGGGGGCCAGGTGCGTCGCCACCGACATCTCTCCCGCGGCGCTCGAGGTGGCCCGTGGCAACGCCGCCCGGCACGGCGTAGCTGAGCGGATTGCGTTCGTGGGCTGCGACCTGATCGCCGATCAGGCCGCGGCCGGCCCCTTCGACCTGATCGTCAGCAATCCGCCCTACGTGCGCGAGGAGGAGTTCGCGGGGTTGCCGGCGGACGTCCGGCTGCACGAGCCGCGGACCGCGCTGGTGGCGGGGCCGACGGGCGTCGAGGTGGTCGAGCGGCTGGTGGCCGCGGCGCCGCGAACGCTCGCGCAAGGGGGCTGGCTGCTCATCGAGATCGGGCCGGCCATCGCCGTGGCGGCCGAGGCGATCGTCGCGGACGCGGCCGATCTCGTGCCCGGCCCGACGCTCCGCGACCTTGCCGGTCTGCCGCGGGTGCTCCAGGCGCGTGTCCGTCCCGCGTGATCAGGACGGCGCCGATCAGGACGGCGCCGATCAGGACGGCGCCGATCAGGACGGCGCCGATCCAGGGATCATCAGGACAGGGGATCATCAGGACAGGGGATCATCAGGACAGGGGATCATCAGGACAGGGGATCATCAGGACAGGGGATCATCAGGACAGGGGATCATCAGGACAGGGGATCATCAGGACAGGCACCCGGAGGGGATCATCAATCATCAATCAGGACAGGCACCCGGGGCAATCAGGACAGGAGACATCAGAGGACAGGCACAGGACACGGCGACTGTCCGGGCCCCTGTCGGCCCCTAGTGCGGCGGGGTCTGATCGTCTGGATCAGTCTTGGTTCGCCGACGCGGTTTGCCCGAATCGTTGCGGCGGAACACCGCCACGACGTCCTCGATCGGCACGACATACAGCAGGTTGTCCTGCTCGAAATCGACTGGGATCGAGTTCTTGGGGTGAAACAGCACCTTGTCGTACTTCTCGATCGGAAAGTCGGCATCCCGCTCCACCTGCAGGCTGACCTCGACGACCCGGCCGGTGATCGTGGGGATCTCAGCTTGGTCGGGGAGGACGATGCCTCCCCGGGTTTTCTGCCGGCTCTCGTCTTTGCGGATCAGGACACGCATTCCCAGCGGTTCGACGAACTCGTCCATTACACGTTTCCCTTTGGTGCGGCGACGGTTGCGGTGGGCCGTCGCGTCCGTGAGTCGACCACGGACTCTTGGTCGACGTGTTGTACGGTACGCTTCGTCGCGTTGCCAGGCAGACATCCAGGAGGACATCCAGGACAGGCACAAGAAGTCCCTGGGGGTCCGAGAATGAGAGTCATTGACTGCCGGCCGCCGGAGCTATAAAGTACATATGTACAGTTTTAGAAAGTGCTTGCGGAGGTCCTGTCATGACGATGCCAAGGCGGCAGTTGGTCGATGTTGCGGTGACGCGGTTTTACCACTGCATATCCCGTTGCGTACGGCACATGTTTTTGTGCGGTGATCGCTTTGCGCACCGTAAGGCCTGGGTCGAGTCCCGACTCGAATTCCTGTCCACGCACTTTGCCATTTCCGTCTGCGGTTTCGCGATCCTCGACAACCACCTCCACGTGCTCTGCCGGCTCGATCCTGGTGTGGCCGATGGCTGGAGCGACGAGGAGGTCGTTCGACGCTGGATTGCCGTCTATCACCCTTCCTGCCTTGACGTCGATGATCCAGACGTGCTCCAGGCATGGATCGATTATCAGTGTCGTGACGCAGGCCGCGTGGCCCGCTACCGTGAGCGGCTCCAGAATCTTGGCTGGTTCATGAAAGCCCTCAAGGAGCCACTTGCGCGGCTTGCCAACAAGGAAGAGGGCTGCACAGGCACGTTCTGGGAGGCCCGCTACAAGTCGATCGCCGTTCTCGACGAGGAGGCCCTTCTTGCGACCTGCGCCTATATCGACCTGAACCCCGTGGCTGCCGGCATCGCCAAGACCCCTGAAGCCGCACGGCATACCTCGATCAAGCAGCGAGTCGACCATGTTCGCAAACATCACTCTCTGGGAACTCTCAAACTCGCCGCCGAGGCCCAGTCAGTTGCCGCCGCGAGAGTCGAAGCCGACCTTGAACAATCCCATTGGCTCTGCCCGCTGCAGGATCGGAGCAAGGCCGGCGCGGGACGGGAAGGCATGCTGCCCGGATTCTCTCTCTCGGGATACCTTGAGCTCGTGGACTGGACCGCCCGGCTCTGCCGCAAGGGCAAGGCAAGAATCACGGAGGAAGTGGCAGGCATCATGGCCCGGCTGGGCACGACCGCTGAATGCTGGCATTCCCGTCTTCGAAAACTCATGGCCACGACGCGTTGGGTTGGTCACTACTGTGCGACCAGCGCAGAGCGGTTACAAACGGTCGCAAGGTTGCGGGGTGTCCATCATGTGGATAACGCCCTCGGGAGCCTGGTTGCTCAATAGCGCTGCTAACGCAATCAACGGAACAGATTGCGTCGGGAATCCCGCAAAGCATTCGATCTATACCAAGCACGAGTCCGTGCGAATCGTGGGCGGCTGGAGGCTTCGTCAACGCGGCAACGAGTTTGCCGTGCTGGGGCGGCCCTCATTCTGAGAAGTGCCCGACTCCCTGCCTCCGCAGCGAAATCTGTGGATGCAATTCGGCTCCGGTAATCGCCCGTCATTCAACGTGCGAAAACTGGCCACTGCGGAGGGGCTTTGCGCAAGAAGCGCGCAAGAAGCGGACAGGCCTCGTGGGGGACTCGAGGGACGGCAGCAGGCAGGTATAGTGGCATAGGCGGCCATAGGACAGGCACGACCAGGGGGGCGGGACAGGCACAACCAGGGGGCGCGATTTGCCCCGGAGATCGCCGGCGAAAAAATCTCGGCAGAAAAGCTTTGCCCCTGAGGCCGGTGTCGCTCGCTTTATAGGGAGGCGGATTCGCCGTCATCCCGTCAATGGAGCGAGTGCCGTGTCACGTTTCGATCTTCACAGCGAAATCCTCGGCCGCTTTTCAGCGGCATCTTCGGCGGCATGGCACCACGGGGTCAGAGCCAAAGGAGACGTTGCGGAGAGAATGGCCGAAGGAAAAGCCCGGGTGGTGGCAGCCGTCGGCCACTGGAGGCGATTGGCCGGTCGCCACGTCCGGACCGAGCCGCTTCCGAGCCGACCGCTCGTCCTCGTCGCCGCCTGCGTCGCCGCCGGCTGCGTGCTGGCCCGCGTCCTGTCCGCGATGCCGGAAAGTCACGGGGCGGGAACTGTGGACGGAGGCTGGCCGGTCACGAGCCTCGTGGTCGGTTGGTGGTTTGGTGCCATGGCGGCGCTTGCCTTTTGGGCCGGCTGCCTGCGGCACGGCCGCCCGTGGGCCGCTGCGTTGAGCCTCGCTGCCTCGATCATGTGCACGGCCGCAGCCTGGTCGGCGGCCCGATTCGATCTTTTTCCGGCCGACGATCTGGCCTGGCAACTTCCCCCCGACGCGGCGGCCATGCCTGTCCCGGTGGCCGTGGTGGGCGTCGTCGTCGAGGCACCGCGGCCCCTCCCCTCCCCCGTGGCCGATCCGAGGCAGGCGGCGGCCATCGGCTCGTCGAGCGAGTTCATCTTCGCCGTGGAGCGGCTTCGCGACGGGGGCTGCTGGCGGGACGCATCCGGGAGGGCCGCCGTGATCGTCGACGGGGATCCGCCGGCTATGCACGTCGGCAGCCGAGTGTGTGTCTTCGGACGCGGCCTGCGGCCCACGCCGGCGCTGAACCCGGGCGAGTTCGACTTCCGGCTCCGGGCCCGCACGAGCCGCTGCCTGTCCATCATCCGGGTCCACTCGGTGGCCTGCATCCGCACCCTGGCCCCGCCCCCGTGGTGGACGATCGGCCCGTGGATCGACCGGGTTCGCACCTGGGGCGTGCGTGTCCTCCACGACCACGTGTCGCCGGCGCGGGCGCCGCTGGCCGCGGCGCTCCTGCTCGGCAGCCGCGAGTCGCTGCCCAGGCAGGATGCAGACGACTTCCTCGTCACCGGCACCGTCCACATTCTCTCCATCTCGGGCCTGCACGTCGGCCTGCTCGCCTACGCCCTGTTTCGGCTCTGCCGCTGGCTGCTCGTGCCGCGGGGCTGGTCGCTCGTGACCGTGGCAGCCTGCACGGCGGCTTACATGCTGCTCGTTCGAGCCGAGACGCCGGTCGTGCGGGCCACGCTCCTCGTCTGGCTCGCCTGCCTCGGCGCAGCCACCGGCCGCCGGTCGCCGGCCGTCAATGCCCTGGCCGCAGCGGCCGTCGTCGTGCTCGCCTGCCGACCGGGGGAGGTGTTCGCGGCCGGCGCGCAACTGTCGTTCATGTCGACGGCGGTGCTCGTCGCCGTCTCGACAGCCCTGACGCGGACGAACGGGGAGCCGGACCCGATCGAGCGGCTCATCGACCGCAGCCGCTCGCCGGTGGAGCGGGTCATCAGGCGGCTGGCGTGGAACGTCTGGGTGCTGTTCGTCACCGGGGCCGCCGTGTGGGCCGTGTCAGCGCCCCTCGTAGCGGCCCGGTTCCACGTGCTCAGCCCGATCGGACTGGTGCTCAACGTGCTCATCGCCCCGTTCGTGGCCCTGGCGATGGGCTGGGGAACGGCCTGCCTGGCGGCGGCGCCGCTCTCCCCCGCCATCGCCGGCGCGTGCGGCGCCGCCTGCGACGTCACGCTCGCCTGCATCGGCTGGCTCGTGTCCTGGGCGGCGGCCGTGCCCGGCGGCCATGCGTGGCTGGCGGCGCCGGCGTGGTGGTGGGTCGTCGGCTGGTACGTGCTGCTCGCGACGGTGTGCCTCGTGCTGCCACCGGCTCGTCTGGCCCGGGCCGGCACCTGGGGGGGCGTGGGGATGGCCTGGATCGTCGTCGGCCTCGTGGCGGGCGGGCTCGGTCGGCTCATGGACCCCGGGCCGGGGCCGCTCCGGGTGGTGATGGCTGCGGTCGGACATGGCTCGGGCATCGTGGTCCGCAGCCCGTCGGGCCGATGCCTGCTCTATGACGCCGGCAGGCTGGGGGCGCCGGCCGCCGCCCGCCGGGCCCTGGCGGGGGTGCTGTGGAGCGAGGGCGTGTGGCGGATCGACACGCTCGTCATCTCCCATGCCGACGCAGACCACTTCAACGCCGTGCCGCAGCTCCTCGAGCGGTTCGCCGTGGGCGAGGTCGTGGTCGCGGCCGACTTTTTGGAGAGCGGGTCGCCGGCGGTCGCCGATCTCCTGCAGCGGATCGCCGACCAGGGCATCCCGCTGCGCACGGTCAGGGCCGGAGACGAATTCGCCGTCGATCCGCACTGCCGCGTCCGCGTTCTGCATCCGGATGGCGACGATCCGGACGCCGACCCAAACGACGGGAAGGCAACCCGCACCGGGCATCGACGGCTCGACCCCGCCGTGGCCGACAACGAGCGGAGCATCGTGCTTGCGGTCGAAGCGGCCGGCCGTCGCCTGCTCCTCACCGGCGATCTCGAGGGGGACGCCCTCGCGCGGTTCGTGGCGGCAGGGCCGGAGACCTGTGATGTGCTCGTCGCGCCGCATCACGGCAGTCGCTCCAGCCTGCCCCCCGACATTGCCCGGGCGACAGCCCCGACCTGGGTCCTCGTCAGCGGACAGGGGGGCGCGGCCTGGCCGGAGGTGCGAGCCGCCTACGGCGCGGCGTCGGTCGGCGGTCCGGGCCGCGTCCTCAAGACCGGCGGCGCGGGTGCGATCGCGGTCGAGGCCGACGCGGCGACCGTCCTCGCGCACCAGTTCCGGGCGGGCCGCTGGCGGCCTGTCACCCCGCCCTCGCCTGTCACCCCGCCGCCGCAGGAGCGGCCTGCGAGCGCGTCAGGACCAGGCCGGCGACGATCAGGGCCAGCTGGCTGAGGACATAGGCCCCGAGCAGCATGAGGACGCCGCTGGTGAACCCGTAACTGTGGAGGCCGATGCTCAGCTGGTTGGTGCCGAACCAGCTCCAGGCCGTGACGATGTTGCCGCCGATCGCGAACAGGGCGAAGCCACGCGGCCCGATCCAGCGGTCCCAGCGGGCGTGGAGCAGGGCCGCGTTCCAGAGCACGATCATCAGGGCCCCGTTCTCCTTCGGGTCCCAGCCCCAGAACCGGCCCCAACTGTCGTCGGCCCACAGGCCCCCGAGGACCGTGCCGATGAAGCTGAAGAACAATGCGAAGCAGACGACGCCGTACGTCATGCGGTGGAGCACGTCGGTGACCTCACGGGCCAGGGCCGGATCACCGGACCGCTGCCGGGTCGCGATGCCATGCACGATCGAGCAGGTGGCGAGCAGGCCGGCGAGGAACGTCGCCCCGTAGCCGAGGGCGACTGTCACGACGTGCGTCGAGAGCCAGAACTGCGTGTCGAGCACCGCCTGGAGGACATGCATCGTGTCGCCCGAGTCGAGCCCGTAGGCGATCATCAGCGACAGGGCGCCGCTGGCCGCCGCCACGAGGTTGCCGATGCCGAGCCGGAAGAGCCGCTCCAGGACCAGTCCTGCCAGCACGCAGGCCCAGCCGATGAACACGGCCGAGCCGTAGAGGTTGACCACCGGCGGCCGGCCGGTGATCGCGATCCGGCAGACGATCGCGAACGTGTGCAGGCAGAACAGGCCGGCCAGCAGCCAGAAGGCGAAGCGGTTGAGCGGGGCGTGGCCGACGAGAAAGCTGGCGAAGCACACGACCAGCGCGAAGACGTAGAGCCACTTCGCCAGGTCGGTTGGGTTGAAGGCGAGGAACCAGGCCTCGAAGGCCGCCATCCGTGCCCCCGTGCGGACCGGTTCCAGGTCGGCGATCGCCTGCCGGTAGGCCGTCACGGCCCGGTCGATCTCGGCTGGGCCCGCGGCCTGCGCGGCGAGCAGGTCGCTGAGCGGGAGGATCGCCGGGCTGATCGTCCCCGCGTTCCCCGTCAAGCGTCGTGTGAACGCCTCCATCACGGCCGGATAGAGCGACTGCCAGTCCGTGGCATTCGTCGCAGCGGACACTTCTTCGGCCGGCGGCTGGGCGACGGGAGGAATCAGCGCCGGCGGCTTGCGATCCTCGATCAGCCGGGCACGCTGCATCATCTGCCGGATCTCGCCGATGGCCTGCTGCCGATCCGCACCGGCGTCGAGGTTCGGCAGCGCCGGCGCCTCGTAGGCGAAGCGGATGACGTCGTAGGCGGCGAACTTCTGCTCGATCTCGATCATCTTCTTCTGGACGAACGACCGCGATTCCGCGGGGACGTCGCGCAGGGTCGCCACCTGCTCGCGGAGTTTCGCCCGCCCCTTCTCCAGTTCCGCAGGCGCGTAGCGATGTCCCTGGCGGCGCTCGAGGTCGAAGAGGTCGAGAATCTCCTTGGCGTCGATGCGGAACACCGGCGCCCGCTCGACCCAGTCGCTCCCCGCCATCAGGCCGAGGAGCCACTGCGTGGCGGACACCGTCCCGGTCGGACCGCCGGCCGGCGCGTCGGCCGGCATCTTGACCCCGGTCCGGTTGCCGAGCAGTTGGAGCGTCGTGCGGGCGACGCTGTCGAGCGGCTTGATCCGCCCGGCGTCCATCACCGGCAGGCTGCCGGCGGCCCGCCAGTCGGCGGCCCCCGGCCGCGGGCCGCGCGGCAGGGCCGCGAGCACGCAGGCCCCGATCAGGCCCAGGGCCAGCGCCGCCGGCAGCAGGCTGCGGCCGGGCTGCGGGACTGCCCGTGGGGCGGGCGCGGCGTGCTGCCCGTGTCGGCCACGGCGCGGGCCGGGCGCGGCAGCGGCCGCCGGCTGCCGCTCGCGGCGATCGGCGAAGCGGAGGAACGTGCCCCCGAAGTGGACGAGCATGCCCCAGAAGGCGAGGACGCAGGCGACGTAGGGGATCAGCCAGCCGGCGTTCGTCACGACCTGCAGCCCGGTCATCTCCACGCGTCCCTCCTTGCCCACGGGGACCATGGCATATTGGCTCTGGTAGAAGGTTTCGCCGCGGTAGCGGACGGGATTATTCATCCAGATCCGCCCCTGCTGATCGGCCTTCGTCGCCGTGTCGGTGAACGTGACGTACGACGAGTAGTCGCGCGGGGTTTCGCTGGCGGAATAGTTGATCCGCCGGACGTCGGTGAGCGACACGGAATATGGCTTGTACTCGCGCCGAAAGCGGAGCTGCAGCCGCCACGTGGTGCCCGCCGCGGCCAGGCTGTCGCACTCGTCGGCGGCCGTCGTCAGGTTCAACTGGCTGAAGTCGTTGAGCCATTGCGAGACGAGGAACGTCCCCAGGTCCGCCTCCCCCTCCTTGGCGACGAGTTGGACGTAGGCCGAGGCGACGTTCGGCTGCGAGGAACCGCCCCCCTCCGGCGGCCGGCGGTCGGCGAGCCAGCTGCGGCCGAGGCCGGTCGTGGCCCGGTTCGGCGCCACCGGGCCGACGCGCAGGATCGTCGAGTTCGGGAAGTACTCCACGACGCGGATGGCGAACGGCAGGCCGTCGACGCTGACCGGCGCGCCCCCCGCCCGGGCCGCGAGGAGCCGGCCGGAAATTGCCGTCACGCTGTCGGTCTCGGACCCGCCGGTGTCGATGACCGCGAGTTCCACCTCGTCGGTCCGGCAGGCGACGTTCGTCGTCTGCCCCTCGACCAGCGACATCCGCTCCTCGATCTGCCGGTCGCCGAAGGCGAACTGGCCGAGCATCAACAGGCCGACGGCGACATGGATCAGGACGTTGCCGCCGCGATTACCGAACACCATCACGAGCCCCACGAGCAGCGTCAGGGCCGCCGCGCTCGATTGAATCAGCTGCCACATGATCCGCAGGCCCGGGTCGTTCATGCGCCAGGCAGCGCCGCCGACGATCGTTGCCAGGGCCACCCCAGCGACCGCGGCGGCCGTGATGCCGAGCACGCTGCGGACGAGCTGACGCTGCCCCTTGTCGGCAGCCGCCCAGCCGAGGCCGAAGGCCAGTGCCAGCGCCCCCCCCTGCACCAGCCGCCAGACGGTCGCGTACGAGACGGGCGGCTGTCCCTGCAGGCCGTCCCCCGCGTGCCCGGTGAGGATGACGGCGAGCGTCAGCAGGCCGCCGAGGATCGACACGCCGCTGCCCCAGGCCAGCCGGGCGCCCGAGGCGGCGACGTGGAAGCGGGTGATCTTGGCGGCGATCAGGTTGACGAGGAGCACGAGGCCGATCGTGCCGCCGCCCGGAAAGGGAAACCAGCCGGGAATCCTCCGCCAGCCCTCGTCCTGGAAGATCGTCACCGGCAGGAAGTCGGCGAGCCTGATGATCGCGATCCAGCTGTTGAAGTACTCCGCCTTCACGTCGGGAAGGTTCTTCTCGTCCTGGACGAGCGTGCCGATGAAGAGGAGAAACACCGCGGCCAGGAACATGACCACGGTGATCTTCAGCGAGCCGAGGGCGCGGAGAGCCTGCCAGGCCAGCGAGTCATGCGTGCCGGCCCGCGATCGCGGCCGGGCGACATCGACGCCGATGCCGCGATCGAGCGGCAGACTTCCTGCGGACATGGATGCGGCCTCCGGGTGCCGGTGTCTGATCACTGCCAGCGGAGCGAGGCGACGAAGCTGCGGAAGTTTTCCTGCTCCCGCGCGGCCACGTCTGCAGCGCCGCGAAACTTGACGAACAGCGAGTCATCGCCCGTCGGGATGACCGCGGCCAGGATCGCCTGACCCTCGGCCCCTGTGGCGGCCGAAAAGCCCGCGGCGTCGAGGAGGACGATCGTGGCCGGCCTGCCGGCGACGTCGACCGTCTCGGCGGCCGCCAGGGCCCGGTCCGCCGCCGCCGTGACGGCCGCGGCGTCGGCCTCGCCGACGAGCTGCTTCTGCCAGCGGATGACGTTGTCGCGGAGCGTGCCGCGGGCCCGGCTCAGGGTCACCTCCTGGCCGGCGTCCGGACCGCCGATCAGCAATGTGGTCAGCCGCATGCCGCTGGCTCCCTGATCCTGCCAGCCGGCGGGCACGTCGTACCGAACCGGTGATGCCGCCGGGGGCGGGCCGGCCGATTCGCGCGGCGGCGCAGCGGCCGGCGCCCCCTTCGCCACGGTGTAGGTGCGGACGTCGCCGGGGCGGAGCGCCGTGCCGTCACCACACCCGGCGGCGGCAACCGCGGCGAAAAACCCCGCTGCCAGGAGGCCGTGGCTGAGAAAGGAGGAGCGATTCATGGAGGGGGCCAAGGGAACAAGGCCGGCGGGCCGGGGAAACGGGCCACGCTGGCAGGCCGGGTGAAACGGCTCGACCCGGCGGGCCGCCGGTGGAGGCCCATCCTCCGCTCGGCTATGAATACTAGTCCGCAGCCCACCGGGCAGCAATCGCCGGGCGTCAACGCCAGCCGAAGGTTTCCGCGATCTGATCGAGCACCGGGTTGGCGAGCATCGGCCCCTCGGCCGAGCCGATCGTGCGGACGAGATCGAAGACCACGAACCCGCCGCAGAGCAGGAGCAGCGAGCAGCAGACGAGGCCGGTGATCTGCAGGCCGCTGAACGGGGTGTCGAACGTGAACTCGGGACTTCCGCCGAGCATCACCGAGCCGCTGTCGACCGCCGAGCCGTCGTTGGTGAGCTGCGAGCCCTCACCCTCGATCGCCGTGCCGAAGAAGCTCGACTCCCCGGTCTCCTCGGTGGGGATGACGACCGACGCGCTCTCCTCGTCGGTCGGCTCGCCGCCGAGGATGAACTCATCGCCTCCGAAGGCGCCGCTCGCATCGGACGAATAGATCACCGACGCCTCGCCCGAGCCGCTCTCGATTCCGCTCGCCTCCAGCGACAGGCCGCTGTCGAGCAGGCCCGATCGCTTGTTGCTCCCTCCGCCACCCGTCAGCGACGGGCCGGAGCTGACATTGCTGCCTCCGGTTCCCGAGACGTTCGACATGTTGAGGGCCAGCGAGTCGCCGGGCCCCGGGCCGATGCCGGTCGAACCGCCCTGCGACGGCCGCGCCAGGGACGGCGAGGAGATGCCGACGATCGAGCCGAGCGACTCGAGCGACAGGTCCGCGTCTTCCCCGTCGCCGAGGTCGTCGAACACGCTCCCCGTCGGCAGGGACGGGCTCGATGGCGGACCCGAGGCGGCCGCGCCGCGGACGAGCGTCTGCGTGCCGTCGTCGTCCGCATCGAGAGGCTCTCCGAGCACGATCTCGTCGGGGTCCGCGGCCGGCATGGCTGGCGCACCGGGGAGATCCAGATCGAGGGCCAGGTCGGTCCCCTGCGGCCCGTCGTCGCCGAGGTCGCTTGCCAAGCGTTCGACGTCCTCGGTGCGGAACTTGACGGTCGCACCGTCCCGCATCGGAAACAGCTTCTTGCGATCGACGAGGCGATTGACCTCATCCACGGACACGCCCAGCAGGCGGGCGGCTTCCTCCAACGACACGAATCTTCCGGCCATGGCGGCTCATCCCCGGGGATCGGGCTCTCCGATCATCTCTCTTTTCGTCGGAACGCCCGAGCGTATTCTACGGCCGGTCGCCACGGATCGCGCAGCCTGCGCGACCCGCAGCCCTGAAACGTGCGGTCCGGAACCGGCGCCAGCGGCCTGCCGGGACCGGTTTTCGGCCTTCAGCGCGGCGGCTGCCCCGCCTCCAAGAGCTTGCGGATGGCGGCCGGCCGCGGCTCCTGGGCGTTGAACTCGCCCACCATCAGGTCCCAGGTCAGGTCGCGGGCACTCTTCAGCGCGAGCGTGCCGTCGGCATCGACGACGTAGGCGGCCGCATGCCGCGTACCCGGGTCGACCACCACGACCAGATGGCGGGCGTCCGGAAGCGGGCTCGTGGAAACGACGAGTTGTCCGCTGCCGGCCGGGATCGCCGGCCGTTGTCCGGACGCCGGCAGGCCGGAGACGGCAAGCAGCGCGGCGACGCAGGCCGTGAATCCCGCGGCAATGGCGCCGAGCGGCGGGCGGTTCGCGGAGCGGGAGGAGGGCGGGGGCGACGGGTCTGGCATGGTGGACGTTGCTCTCGCGGGCGGAACCGATCGTGGTGACCAAGAGATCACTTCTCTGTACCGCTCGTCGTCCGGCCATCGCAAGGCCGGCCCCGGCGACCCATCTTGCCGGCCTTGCCCGGCCTCTCGGCTTGGTTTCGGTCTTTCGTCGTGCCGGATGTTTGGATTGAATCGCCTGGGCAAGGGCTACCGATGATTGCGGTGGCGGCTTTCCGGCGCGACAGTTCGCGTCGCTGGCCCGTCGCTGGAGGAATCATTCCGTGGTGAACATGAACGGCCTGTCCGCGGCCTTGCTCCGCTCGCCCCTGCTGTGGGGCGGCGCGTTGGCCTTCGCCTTCTTCGCGCTCATTCACGGCGGCGTCGTCTCCGACCCGACCGTGGTCCGCTACCTCGCCGGGCACTGGGTCGAGTACGTCGAAGTGGCGATGTTCTGCGTCGGACTGGCGGCGCTGGCGATCAAGGCCGGCGACATTGCCCGGCAGCGGCGATCGCTCGGCGCGACGTCCCTGGCCGCGATACCCCCGGGCGGACAGGATCCCGCCGAGGCGGCCGCGCTGCTGGAGCAGCTGCCGGCCGAGGATGCGGCCCGTGGCTACCTCCCGGCCCGGCTCCGTGAGGCCCTCGATCTCGTGGTCCGGACCGGGTCCGCCGACGGCCTCGAGGACCACGTCAAGTATCTCTCCGATCTCGACGCCGCCCGCGCCGCGCATGGGTACGGCCTCGTGCGGTTCGTGATCTGGGCGATTCCGATCATGGGCTTCCTGGGCACGGTGATCGGGATCACCGTCGCCATCGCCTGCCTGTCCCCCACGCAGCTGGAGAACATCTCGGGCGTCGTCGCCGGCCTGGGCACGGCCTTCGACACGACGGCGACCGCCCTCGGCCTGTCGATGGTGCTGATGTTCCTGCAGTTCCTCGTCGACCGCTCCGAGCAGGGGCTCCTGTCGGCGGTCGACCGGGCGGCGTGGGAGCAGCTCGCGGGCCGGTTCCAGTCGCTCGCCGGCGCGGATGGCACGGCGCTGGCCGTGGCGAAGCTCGGCGAGTCGCTGTCGCGCGGCGGCACGCGTTTGCTCGAGGCCCAGGAGCATGCCTGGCGGGCGCTGGAGCGAACGGCGGCGACCGGGCTCGAGCAGGCGCTGGGCAACGCCGCCGCGACGCTGCGCGAGACGCTCGCCGAGTCGCTCGACGCGAGCCTCGGTCGCTGGGGCGAGGCGCTGGCCCGCGTGCACGACGAGCATGCCAGCCGTCGCGAGCAGCGCTGGACCGACGCGGCGGAGTCGCTGGCCGTGGCGATCCGCGGGCTGGAGCGTCATCAGCAGGTTCTCGACGACCAGACGCGGATGCTCGGCGAGGTCGTCGGCGCCACCCGCGACCTGGCGGTCCTGGAGCGGTCGCTGGATGCCAATCTGGGAACGATCGCCTCGGCGGGTCGGTTCGAAGAGGCTCTCGCCACGCTGGCGGCGGCCGTGCAGCTGCTGGCGGTGCGGGCCGGATCCGCCGAAGAGCGGCACATCGATCTGCGGTCCGCGCACCGCGTCGGAAAGGCCGCATGAGTCGCCCGCGCCCGGCCGAAGGGCCGACGGTATCGCTGTTCCCGTTCCTGGCCGTGCTCCTGTGCACGATGGGATCGCTGCTCGTCCTGCTCGTCCTCTTCAGCCGCTCGGCCCGGGAGGGCGACCGGGCCGCGGCCGAGGCGGCCGCAGCCGCCGCACGGCACCATGCGGAGGAGCGCGGGCTCCTGCGGGACGAACTGGCCTGGCGGCTGGAGCAACTGCAGGCGGTGCGCGAACGGACGGCCGCTGACCTCGCCCGGGAGCGGCTGCGCCTCGCCGGCGCCGAGGACGATTCGCGCCGGCTGGCCGACGAACTGGCCGACCTCGAGCGCGTCGCCGCGGCCCTCGCCGCCGATGCCGCCGGCGCCCCGGCTGCCGACAAGGATGGCGAACTCGCGGCCCGGCTCGCGTCCACGAAGGAATCGCTCGACAAGGCGCGCAAGGAAGCGGCGGCCAGGCCGCCGGCGTATGCTGTGGTCCCCTACCAGGGCGCCCACGGCACGCACCGCCGGCCGCTGTACATCGAGTGCTCGCTCGACGGCGTCTACCTGCAGCCGGAAGGGATCCGGCTCGGGCCGACCGACTTCGAGGGGCCGCCGGGGCCGGGCAATCCGCTGGCCAGCGCCCTGCGGGCGGCCCGCGAGCACGTCGCGGCGCAGACCGGCGACGCCGGCGATCCCGCCGCCCAGCCCTACCCGCTGCTGCTCGTGCGGCCGTCGGGCGTGATGGCCTACTACGCGGCCCGGGAGTCGATCCAGTCGTGGGGCAGCGAGTTCGGCTACCAGTTCATCGACGAGGAGTGGACGCTGCAGTTTCCCCCGGCCGACCCCCGGCTGGCGCAGGCGGAGCAGCGGGCGATCGACGAGTCGCGTCGGCGGATCGCCTGGCTGGGCGAGTCGCGGCGCCAGCGGGCCGTGCGGCCGACGCAGCAGTTCCGCGCGGCGACCACCCGGGGCGGAGTCGTCGCCACTGGCGGACCGACCGTGCTTGGCGATCAGTCTCGATTCGACTGGACAGAGGAGCAGGCGGCTCAGGCCGGCGGCGCCGAGCCCGGCCGCGGGTTTTCGCCGCGCGACCGGGCGGGGCCGCAGCGGGCCGAGAGCCTGGCGACCTCCGGCGCCGACGTGCTCAACGGCAGGCTTGGAGCCGCTGGGCAGGGAGATCAGGCCGCGGGAGGAGGCAACGCTGGCGGCTCGGGCGCCGGCGGCTCGGGCGCCGGCGGCTCGGGCGCCGGCGGCTCGGGCGGGAGCGGCTCGGGCGCCGGTCCGCAGGGCGCGGGGAGCGGGTACGCAGGCCCCTCACGGTTCTATGCCGGCGCCTCCGACGGCAACGCACGCGGGGATGCCCGGCAGCCCGGCGTCGGCGAACCGGGGAACCCGGAGTCGGGTGGCGGCGATGCGAACACAGCCGGCGACCAACCCGGCGGGGCTGGCGGCCGAAGCGGTGCCGCCGGTGGCCCTGGAGGCGATGCCATGGCGGAAGCCGGCGGATCCGGCACGGGACGATCCGGCTCGGCAGCCGGCCAGTCGGCTTCCGCCGGCGGCGCCGCCGGCGGTGGCGGCAGCATGCAGGGGCCGGCGGGGCTCGGGGGGGCGGCCGGCTCCACCCAGGCCGGCGGCGCGTCCGGCGGCGCGGCGACGATGTCGCTGGCCGGGCAGCGCGGCAGCAACTGGGCGAGCCTCGCCAGCGCGGAGCGGCCCGTGCCGCTGCGGCGGCCGATCCGCGTCGCCTGCACGGCCCGGGAAATGCAGGTCCTCGACGACGGCGGCCGGCGCGTCGACACGCGGATTGCCTGTCCGGGCGCGACGGTGTTCGCCGTCGATCCGCTCGTGACCGCGATCCACGCCAAGGTCGCCGGCTGGGGAATCGCCGGCGATCGGATGTATTGGAAGCCCGAACTGATCCTCTCGGCCTCCGCGGGGGGCGAGGGGCGACGCGAGGAACTGGAGCGGCTGCTCGCCGACAGCGGCCTCGACACGCGCCGCGCCGAGTCGCCGCAGCGGGTCGAGCGGCTTCCGTCGATCGAACGCACCGGCGCGGTCGGACTGCAACGCTGACCGGCCGTCACGGCCACCGGAAAGAAGACGGAGACGCATCGATGCCACGCCCCAGGCCCGAGGAGATCAGTTCCGCCGGGCAGGACTCGTTTCTCGACGTCGTCACGAACATCGTCGGCATCCTCATCATCCTCGTGATGGTCGTGGGGGGCCGCGTCCGGCAGATCGTGCTCGCGCCCCGCCCCGCGCCGGCCGCGGCCGCCACCGACCTCGACCACGAGGTGGGGCGGCTCCAGGACACGGTCGATTCGGCGGAGAGCGAGATCGAGCAGCTCCAGGCCCAGACTAAGACCGTGGCCATGACGGCGGCGCACGTCGCCGAGGCGCGGCTGCAGCTGGCGACCGCCGTCTCGCTGGCGAAGCACGTGGTCGAGGAACAAAAGCGCGGCGTCGATGCGGCCCATGCGGCCGCCGCCGAGGCCGACGTCCGCCGCCGGCGCATGGAGGAGGAGATCGAGCGCTACCGGCTGGAGCTCGACGGTCTCTCCCATCGCCCGGCAACGACCCGCGAGGTGCTCGCCTATCCGACGCCGATCGGCCGCACCGTCAACGGCGACGAGCTCCACTTTCGCATCGCCGGCGGCCGGATCGCCTACATCCCGTTGGAGGAGCTGTTCGAGCGGGCCAAGTCCCACGTCGAGCGGAACCAGCGCCGCATCGACGATCTCGTGTCGCGGCCGCAGCGGGTCGGACCCGAGCAGGGCTTCATGCTCGAACTCGTGATCGACGTTCGCATCGACCAGGCCCGCGGCCAGATGCTCACGACCTCGCGCGAGTGGGTCGTGCAGCCGGTCACGCCCGAGACGGGCGAGACGGTCGACGAGGCGCTCGGCTCGACGTCCCGGTTCCGGCGCGTGCTCGCCGGCGTCAAGCCGGACACGACCGTGACGCTGTGGTGCTACCCCGACAGTTTTGCCGGGTATCGTCGCGTCCGCGAGGAACTCTACCGGCTCGGCATCCCGACCGCCGGCCGGCCGCTGCCCGAGGGGGCGCCGATCGGCGGCTCCGCGGAGGGGAGCAAGTCGGTCGTGCAGTGATCCCGGCGCTCGTGCAGCACGCTGGCCGCAGCGCTAGTCGCGCCGCTCCGCGCGTGGCGGCGCGCCGTCCGGCTGCCACCAGGCGTCGAGGCTCGTCCGCAGGCTCGCGACGACGTCCGGCTGCTCGGCCGCGAGGTTGCGGTGTTCCGCCGGGTCGGCCGCGACGTCGAACAGCTCCACCGTGCCCGCGGCGTGGCGGGCCCGCGATTCGGCATCGACGTTGCCCCAGGCGCGCTTGGGAATGCCGTCGCCGCGGTCGGCGGTCGTGGGAACGATCAATTTCCAGATCCGGCCGTCGGCCTCGGCCCTGACCGTCCAGCGCCAGAGCAGGCCGCGGGCGGGATCGTCGAGATCGACGATCGTGTGCGTGTAGCACTCACCGAAGACCTGCGTGCGTGCTCTGCTTCGCTCCGCGTCGAGCAAATTCACTCCCGGCAGGCCCGCCGGGGGCGCCACGCCGCAGGCGGCGAGGATCGTCGGCATGATGTCGATCGCGCTGGCGAGTGCGCCGTCGGACCGCGGGGCGATCGTCCCCGGCCGGCGCAGCATGATCGGCGTCCGCAGGCCACCGTCGTAGGGCGAGAGCTTCGAGCGGGGGGCGAAATTCTGCCGCGCGGGATCCTGGATCCAGCCGTTGTCGGTCACGTAGACGACGAGCGTGTCGGCGGCGAGCTTCTCCCGGTCGAGGAAGTCGAGCAGGTCGCCGACGGTCCGGTCGAACCGCTCCACGTTGGCCCAGTAGCGGGCCACATGGGCGCTGTCGGTCCGGGACTCGTAATGCTCGAGGAGATCCCGGGGCGGGTCGAACGGGGAGTGCGGCAGCATCGGCGCGTACCAGACGAAGAACGGTTTTCCTTCCGCGCGGCAGGCGGTCGCGAAGTCGTAGACCGGCTGCATCGTCTCGCGGCCGATCGTCAGCCCGTCGTCGCCGTGCCGTGCCCCCTTCGTCATGCCGGCGTCGAACCCGCCGCGCCGAAAGTCCCCCTGCCACCACTTGCCCGTCTGCAGCGAGCGATAGCCCGCCGTGCCGAGCGCGGCCGGCAGCGTCGGGAAGGCCTCCAGCATCCGGTTCATCCGTTCGCGGCCGGCTGCGAACGCCTCTCTGCCCGCGGGCGACTCGCGGGGTTGGCCGGCATGCTCCGGCGGGTCGTTGCCCACGATGCCGTGCTCGTGCGGGTAGCGGCCGGTGATCAGGCTGGCCAGGCTGGGGCAGCACAGGCTGCTCGGCACGTAGCCGCGCGTAAAGACGAGGCTTTCCCGGGCGAGCCGGTCGAGGTTGGGCGTGCGGAGAGTTGCATGCCCTATGAATCCGTAGTCGCCCCAGTGCTGGTCGTCGGAGACGATGAGCACGACGTTGGGCGGCGCGGCGCCGGCCAGCGCCGCACATGCGGCCAGGGCGAACCAGAGCGTCGATCGGACGGCGGCGTGCGCGACCATGGCCAACATGGGCTTGCCATCCGCGCGATGCGCACCGGCGCACGGGAGGACGACGAGGAATTTCAGCCTATAGTACGGCTGTGAGCCACGACACGAAAACCCTCATTCTCGTCCCGACGGAACTGGAGCGCAGCCGGCTGCGGGCGGACCTCGGGCCGTCGTGCCTGGCTGCCGACCGCCTCGAGCTCTGCGGCTTCGGCCCAGTGGCCGCCGCGGCCCGCACGGCCACACTGTTGGCCCGCGACCGGCCCGCCCGGGTGCTCCTCGTGGGCATCGCCGGGGCGATCGACGCGGGCATCCCCCTTGGTGCCGCGCGGCGATTCGCCGCCGTCGCCTGCCACGGCGTCGGCGCGGGAACCGCCGCGGATTTTGCCCCGGCCGGCGCCCTCGGCTGGCCGCACTGGCCCGGCGACGACGGCTCGCCGCCGATCGGCGACTCGATCCCCCTCGACGCGCCGGGCGACGCGGGCGACGCCGGCCTGCTCCTGCTCACGGTCTGCGCGGCGTCGGGCTCCGCCGCCGACGTCGCCGAGCGCCGCCGGCTGTTTCCCGCTGCCGTGGCCGAAGACATGGAGGGATTCGGCGTGGCCCTCGCCTGCCGCCTCCACGGCGTGCCGTGCGCGATCATCCGCGGGATCTCGAACGTCGCCGGCGATCGCGACACGTCCCGCTGGGCGACGGCCGAGGCGCTGGCGGTCGCGGCGGCGCTCGCGCATGCATTCCTCGCGGAGGCATAGATGGGCCGGACCATTCGCCTCGGCATCTCGACCTGCCCGAACGACACCTTCGCCTTCCACGGCCTGCTCACCGGCGCCGTCGATCGGCGCGGCCTCGACTTCGACGTGCGGCTGCTCGACATCGAGCAGCTCAACGAAGGGCTGTTTCGCGGCGAATTCGACGTCGCCAAGGCGAGCTTTCATGCCGTCCTGCACGTGGCCGCCGACCACGTCGTCCTGCCGAGCGGCTCGGCGCTCGGCTTCGGCGTCGGCCCCCTGCTCCTGGCGGCCCGGCCGGGCACGGTTCCCACGGGCCCCGACCAGCTCACGCTCTGCCCGGGGCGGCACACCACCGCCGCGCTCCTGAGCGCCGTCTTCCATCCGGGCACGGCCCGCGTCGAGCACGTCGTGTTTTCCGACATCATGCCGGCGCTCGTGGCGGGCCGGGCCGACTTCGGGGTCTGCATTCACGAGGGACGGTTCACCTGGCAGCGGCACGGGCTTTCGCTCGTGGAGGACCTGGGGACGCGCTGGGAGGCGGAGACAAAGTGCCCGCTGCCGCTCGGAGGGATCGTGGCCAGCCGGCGGCTCGACGCCGGCACGATCGCCGCCGTGCAGGGGGTGATCCACGACTCGCTGCGGCTCGCGCGCGCCGATCCAGCGGCGGCCCTGCCGACGATGCGGGCCCATGCCCGCGAGCAGGAAGACGACGTGATCATGCGGCACGTCGACCTGTACGTGAACGAGTGGACCGTGGACCTCGGCGCCACGGGCCGCCGGGCGCTCGACGAGTTTTCCAAAAGGGCAGCGGCCGTCGGACTTGGTTCTAACGGCCGCTTGGAAGTGTTTGCGGGCTGATGCCCCGCGTTCTCGCAATCCTCACGAGCCTCGGGTGAGCCCGGTCACGGCGTCGCCGGCAGGGCCGGTTTCTCGTGTGGCCCGCCGCCGTCAATCGAATCCCCTGGCGGATCCGATCCGGGAAAGTGCAACCCCTCACAGGCAGCTGCCACCGCCGGGCAGTCGCTTGCGCAGGAAGTTCATCCGCTTCTCAATCGGCAGTGCCAGCCGGCGGCGGATGAGCGCAAGGGGCTGACGTCCATGACGGGATCGTACCATCACGTGAGCAGTGACGTCGCGTCGGCTCATGCCCGCGGCCGAGGCCACCCACGTGGCGTGCCAGGCTTTCAGCGCGGGCGGGGCGCGGCGACCGGCTGCTCCCAGGCGGCCAGCGGCACGCAGCTGCAGAACAGGTTGCGGTCGCCGTGGACGTTGTCCACCCGGCCCACCGGCGGCCAGTACTTCGACCGGCGCAGGGCCGCCACCGGGAAGGCGGCGGTCTCGCGCGGATACGGGTGCGGCCACTCGTTGCCGGCCACCGTGGCCGCGGTGTGCGGAGCGTGCTTGAGCGGGTTGTCGTCCTGCGGCCACTCCCCCGCCTCGATCCGGGCGATCTCCGCGCGGATCGCGACCATCGCCTCCACGAACCGGTCGAGCTCGGCGAGCGGCTCGCTCTCCGTCGGCTCGACCATCAGCGTCCCCGGCACCGGGAAGCTCAAGGTCGGGGCGTGAAAGCCGTAGTCGATGAGCCGCTTGGCCACGTCCTCGGCCGTGACGCCGCTGGTCTCCTTGAGCGGCCGGAGGTCGAGGATGCACTCGTGGGCCACGCGGCCGCCGGCGCCGGCGTAGAGCGTGGGGAAGTGGCCGCGGAGCCGGACGCTCACGTAGTTGGCCGCGAGGATCGCCGCCTCCGTCGCGTGCACGAGCCCCTCGGCGCCCATCATCCGGCAATACATCCAGCTGATCGGCAGCACCGCGGCGTTGCCCAGCGGCGCGGCCGACACGGCGCCGACGTCGCTCGGCGGCAGGCCGCCGGCAACATGCCCGGGGAGGAACGGCACGAGGTCCTCGACCACGCACACCGGGCCCACGCCCGGGCCGCCGCCGCCGTGCGGAATGCAGAACGTCTTGTGGAGGTTCAGGTGGCTGACATCGCCGCCGAACCGGCCGGGGGCCGCGAGGCCGACGAGCGCGTTCATGTTGGCCCCGTCGACGTACACCCGGCCGCCGTGCCGGTGGACGATGTCGCAGAGCGCGCGGATCGACGTCTCGAAGACGCCGTGCGTGCTCGGGTAGGTGATCATCACCGCGGCCAGCCGGTCGGCATGCTGCCGGCACTTTTCCCCGAGCTCGGCCAGATCGACGTTGCCCTGGGCGTCGCAGCCGGTGACCACGACCTGCATGCCCACCATCTGGGCGCTGGCCGGATTGGTGCCGTGGGCGCTGGCCGGGATGATGCAGACGTCGCGCTGCCCCTGGCCGCGCGACCGCTGCCAGGCCTGGATCGCAAGCAAACCGGCGTATTCCCCCTGGCTGCCGGCATTGGGCTGGAGGCTGATCCCGGCGTAGCCGGTCGCCGCGGTCAACCAGCGGCGCAGGAGCGTTTCGAGCTCCGCGTAGCCCTGCCGCTGGTCGGCCGGCGCGAAGGGGTGCACGTGGGCGAACTCGGGCCACGTGATCGGGATCATCTCGCTCGTGGCGTTGAGCTTCATCGTGCAGCTGCCGAGCGGGATCATGCTCCGGTCGAGCGCCAGGTCCCTGTCGGACAGAGAGCGGATGTACCGCAGCATCGCCGTCTCGGAATGGTGCGTGTGGAACACCGGATGGATGAGAAACTCGCTCGACCGGCGCAGGGCCGCCGGGATCAGCGGCGCGGCCTCCCGCTCCACGGCGGCGCGGTCGGGAAGCGGCTGCCCGGCGGGGGCGAACACGCGCATCAGCCGCGCGACGTCATCGGCGGTCGTCGTTTCGTCGAGCGCGATCGCCAGCGTGCCGGCGTCGAGCACGCGCAGGTTCATCCCCAGGTCGCGGGCCCGGGCCGCGAGGGCCGTGGTCTGATCGCCCGTGTCGAGGCACAGCGTGTCGAAGGCCTGTGCATGGCGCAGGCGGACGCCGAGCCGGCCGAGGCCGGCCGCGAGGGTCGCCGTCAGCCGCGACACACGCTCCGCGATCCGCGTCAGGCCGGCGGGGCCGTGGTACACCGCATACATGCTCGCCACGACGGCGGGCAAAACCTGCGCCGTGCAGATGTTGGAGGTTGCCTTCTCGCGCCGGATGTGCTGCTCGCGGGTCTGGAGGGCGAGCCGATAGGCCGGGCCGCCGTGGGCGTCGATGCTGACGCCGACGAGCCGGCCTGGAAGGGACCGCTTCAGCTCGTCGCGGCAGGCGAGGTAGGCGGCATGCGGGCCGCCGCAGCCCATCGGCATGCCGAACCGCTGCGTGCTGCCGACGACGATGTCGGCGCCCCACTCGCCCGGGGGCGCGAGGAGCACGAGGGCCAGCGGGTCGGCGGCCACGCAGAGCAGCGCCTGCCGGGCGTGGACCTTCTCGGCGAGGCCGCGTTGGTCGTCGAGGCCGCCGTCGGTGGCCGGATACTGGACGAGCGCGCCGAAGCAGTCGTGGCTCTCGACGAGGGCGGCGACGTCGCCGACGACGAGCTCGATGCCCAGCGGCCGGGCCCGGGTGGCGAGCACCTCGAGCGTCTGCGGGTGGCAGCGTCGGTCGGCGAGAAACACCGGGCTCTTCGCCGCGGCTGAGCGGCGGGCGAGCGTCATCGCCTCGGCGGCGGCGGTGGCCTCGTCGAGCATCGACGCGTTGGCGATCGGCATGCCGGTGAGGTCGCAGACCATGGTCTGGAAATTGACCAGCGCCTCCATCCGGCCCTGGCTGATCTCGGCCTGGTACGGCGTGTAGGCCGTGTACCAGGCGGGATTCTCCAGGATGTTCCGCAGGATCACACCCGGCGTGTGCGTGCCGTGGTAGCCCTGGCCGATGAAGCTCTTGAGGAGCCGGTTGCGGGCCGCGATCCCCTTCAGTTCCTCGAGCGCCGCCGCCTCGGTGGCGGCCGCGGGCAGGTCCATGCGGTCGTGCCGGGCGATGCTCTCCGGCACGATCTCGGCGATCAGCGCGGGCAGCGAGGCCGCGCCAACGACGTCGAGCATCTGCCGCTCGTCGGCGGCGGAGAGACCGATGTGGCGGGCCTCGAACTCTGAGGGGCCGGCGTGATCGACCCGCGGTGCGGGGGCGGGACGATCGGCGGCCGCGGAGGGGGACTCGGCCCGGCGGGCCGTGAGCAGGTCTGACATGACAGGGCTCCCGATGCGCTGGCGCCGGCGGAGCCGGAGCCCGGAACCCTGTTGTCCTGGAACCTGAGAGATTCACCGCGGCCGGCGGCCGAGGCTTGCCCCTTCGGTGGCCGCGGGCCTTCCGGCCCGGGGCACTCTCCAACAGTGGGTGGTGTCAGTCCTTTTGCCTGAGCGTTCAGCCTTCGGCGGTCTTGCGACTCTCTCCTGACTCAAGAAGTCTAGCCGGCGGTCCCGGGGCCGACAATCGCGCGCCCGCTCCGGCTCCAATCCGGCCCCGAAAACCGGCATCCCCGCCCTGCCCTGCCGCACTTCCTCACCAACCTGTTCGACGCGCCAGAGCATGCGATCGTCGTCGGCCGCGGGCGATCCTCAGACGGCGAGGGGATTTCGCCAACGAACACCGGGGAAGCGACCGAAATCGAGGTCCGAGGTGTGGACCTCGGCCCGATATTCGATCGCCAGTGCGGCAATGTGGGCGTCGGTGGTCAGGGCTCCGCCGACGCCGACGGATCGCAGGCATTGCAACAGGGACGCGAGGTGGCCCTCCCCGGGTGAGATCAGTCTCACCGGCCGTGCCGTGAACCAGCGTTCGACCCGGCGGCAACTGTCGTCCACCGACAGGGGATGGGCGAGGATGCGCGTGGACGTCGTCAGCCGAAGAAAGGCCAGGATCACGACGACCGGGATTCCGACGTCGGCGTCGCCGGCCAGGAGCCCCTTCCACCAGGCCCTGGCCGCGGCGTGTTCCGGATCCGCCTGATTGTGGGCGTAGATGATCAGGTTGGCGTCGGGAATGATCATGACCGCCGCATCGCCCGATCGGCATCGCGGTCGGCCTCGATCTCGTCGGCCATCTGCTGCAGTCGCCGCCGGTCAACGCCGGGCTGGTAGGCCGACCGAAAGGCTAGCACCTCGACCGACTGCCGTTTGCGCGGGCCGAGGCCGGCGAGCCCGCGGCGTATCGCATCGTTGATGACCTGCTTGAAACTGACGTGCCGCCGGGCGACTTCCTTGCGCAGCAGGGCCGCGGTGTCCGGGTCGAGCGTGACGGTCGTCCTCATGGAAGCATCTTAGCATCACCTTATGTGACGACAAGATGCTCACGTGAACGCAGCCAACCGCAGCCGCGCCGCAGTGTGGCCGTCGATCACGACCCAGCCCCCGGCTTGCGTCCAAGCCCGGCTCACGTCCCGGCCGTGGCGGCGCGGATCCCGGCCTCGGCCGCGGCGGCGAGGCGGTCGATCTCTTCGAGCGACACGCACAAGGGGGGCATGATCACGACCACGTCGCCGAGCTGGCGGAAGAGCGCGCCATGCTGCCGGGCCGCCAGGCAGGCGCGGGTGCCGCGCCTCTCCTGCCAGGCATACGGCCGGCCGGACGTCTTGTCGGCCACGAGGTCGAGGCCGACCACGAAGCCGCACTGGCGGACGGCGCCGACATGGTCGAGCCGGCCGAGCCGTGCGGCATGCTCGCGCAACCGGGCGATCTTGGGCGGCAGCAACTCGAGCACGCGGTCCTCGCGAAACACGTCGAGCGACGCCAGCCCCACGGCCGCGGCCAAGGGATTGCCGCCGTAGGTGTGGCCGTGAAAAAATGTCCGCCGGTCGCCGTGCGGCCCGAGGAACGCGTCCCAGATCCGCTCGGTCGTGAGCGTCGCCGCCATCGGCAGGTAGCCCGCCGCGAGCCCCTTGGCCAGGCAGAGAAAGTCGGGCGCGACCTGCTCCTGCTCGGAGGCGAAGAGCGTGCCCGTGCGGCCGAAGCCGGTCGCGACCTCGTCGAGGATCAGGAGCACGCCGTGCCGGGCGGTGATCTCGCGGACGCCGCGCAGGAAGCCGGGTGGATGGACGTAGATCCCGGCGGCCATCTGCACGAGCGGCTCCATGACGAGGGCCGCGACCGTGCCCCGATGCTCGTCGAGGAGGCGCTCGAGCGCGGCGAGCGATTCGTCGAGCGTCGGCGCCGGCCGGCCCGTCGCCGGGCAGGGCCCGCCGGGTGACGGCAGCCGGATCGCCGCGAACGTCAGCGGGGCGAAGAGCGACGTGAACCGGTCCACGCCCCCCACGCCGATGGCGCCGAGCGTGTCGCCGTGATACGCCTCGCCGATGGCGACGAACCGGGTCCGGTCCGGCTCCGGCCGCGGCGCCTGCCGCCAGTATTGGAAGGCGATCTTCAGGGCCGCCTCGACCGCGCTCGATCCGTCCCCCGAAAAAAACACCTTCTCCAGGCCGGGGGGCGCGACCGCGACGAGCCGGCGGGCGAACTCGACCGTCGTCGGGTTCGAGAGCCCGAGGTTTGTCGTGTGGGCCACCTTCGCCGCCTGGGCGACGAGCGCGGCGTCGAGCCGCGGGTGGCGATGGCCGTGGACGTTGCACCACATGCTCGCCGAGCCGTCGAGGTAGCGGTTGCCGGCCGTGTCCACGAGCCACGCCCCCTGCCCCGACCCGATGAGCAGCGGCTCGTACTCCTGCATCTGCGTGAACGCGTGCCAGACGTGCTGCCGATCCCAGTCGGCGAGCAAGTCGGCGGCCGGGGACGTTCCAGTGGCCGACAGACGCGGGTCCGCGGCCGACAGGCTCGGGTTGGCGCAGGAAATCCGGCTGCCGGGTGCGGAAGGGCTCATGCCGAGAGTGTAGCGGCTCGGGCGGGGATCACTCGCGGGCGGCCAGCACCTCGTCGAGCTGCTTCTCAACGCCGAGCGGGCCGGCCCAGCGGCGCAGGTAGCGCTCGTCGAGCTCGCCCTGCGTGAACAGAATGTCCTGGATGTCGATCAGGTCGCGAGGCCGCGCCGCGATCAACTTGAAGAGAATCAGGTCCTCGGCGGAGACGAGTTTGACGGACCGCCCCTCGATGTCCGCCGCGACGTGCCGCTCGATGACCTCCCGCTGGAAGTCGGTCTCGGCGATGAAGATGTCCGCATCGACGGCCCGGCCGTCCAAAAACAGCCTGACTTTCACCAGCGGCATGCCACCGACGCTGTCGACCCAGCCGCGAGAGTATTGCTCGGGCACGCTGTAGCCACGATCGGTGATCGCCGCGAACATCGCCCCCAGCCGGTCACGGGGAACGGCGAGGGTGAAGTCGACGTCGTAGGTAGGGCGCGGAATGCCATGCGCCCGGACGGCGATGCCGCCCATGATCGCGTAGGACAGTCCGAGCCGGTCGAATACATCGACGAGATCGTGAATGACGGTGGTCAGGTCGGACATGTTCCGTTCGCGACAAGGGGCTTCAGTCGCCGCAACGCCGCGAGCAGACGCTCATTGCGCAGGTCGTTCTCCCGCTGCAGGAGAGCGAACCGCCGCTCGACGACGTCGGGCGTGCCGGCCAGCAGATAGGGCGTGTTCTCCCGGATCATCTCGAACGTGAGCGCGAGCCGCTCGCCGGGCGTCATCCGTCGATACGCGTCGAGGGTCTCCTTGCTGAGCATGACCCCAGTCTACACCGCGGCCCGGCGCCGGATCAGCCCGGCCCGCGGTCCATGATCAGGACGCGGCTGCCGAGGCGGGCGCTGAGCTGCGTGTCGGCCCGGCCCGCGACGATCGCCGCCTCGATGAAGCCCTGTGATCCGACCAGCGCCACCGGCGTGCCGGCGGGCGCGTCGCCGTAGGTGCGGACGAGCGCGGGCACGTCCCGGTCGCCGACGCGCAGCCGGCCGGCGGCGACGACCCGCGGCCAGAGTTGGGCGGGCAGGTTCGTGACGAGGTTGCCGAACGCATCGACGTGGAGCACCTCGCCGGCGAGTCCCGCAGCGGTCTCGTGCGGCTCCGGCCAGGCGAGCCGCGCGAGGTCCGCGACCAGGGGCCCGAGCGTCTCCGGCGGCGCGCCGTTGAGGAGCCGCACGGCGGCGGGCGCGAGCACGTCGCGGCCGTGGAACGTGGCCGCGGCACCAGCCGGGACGGCGATCGCACGGGCCGCGTCGAGCGGGGCGCGGGAGAGCGCCCAGGAGAGCAGGCCGTTGTCCGGGGCGAGAAACTGCCGGCCGCCGATGTCGGCCCACACGAGCCGCCGGGATGTCCCGACGCCGGGATCGACGACGCAGAGGTGCAGCGTGCCGGGCGGAAATGCCGGGCAGGCCTGGCCGACGAGCCAGGCCGCGGCGCGGACGTCGTGGGCCGGCAGGTCGTGGGCGATGTCGACGAGCGTGAACGGTTCGCGGGCGTGGAGCAGGCTGGCCTTCAGCTCGGCGACATAGCCGGAGCCGGTGCCGAAGTCGGTGGTCAGCGTGACGATCCGGTGCATGACGGGCAGCCTACCCCGGCCGGCCAGAACGGGGAAAACACCGGTTCCAGGTCCGGAAAAATGCTCTCGTCCGTCCCGGCCCGTGCCGTTATTCTCTCCGCCCCCGCAGGCGAGAGGGAGACGAACCATGAGCTTCGTGAATCGACCCGGCCGGCGCACGATCCTGCTGCGCGGGCTTGCGGCATCACCCCTCGCCATCCTCGCGGCCGGCTGTCGCGGCATGCAGTTCGCCCGCGTCATGCGGCCCGGCGAGAGTGCCATGATCGGCAGCCACCAGGCAGGCCAGGAAACCTTCACGCCGCTGGTGAACGACGCGGTCGCGAAGCTCCTCGCCCGGCACGTCGAGACGGCCGTGCAGCAGGTGTCGTATGCGCCGGGTACCGAACCGCTGCCCCAGCCGGCCCGACGGATCTGCTTCGTGGGGGTCGAAAACAAGAGTGCCGAGGAGATCGGCGATTTCAAGGAGCAGATCTACCAGTCGATCGACGGGCGGATCCTCGAATCGAACGTCTTCCAGTCGGTCAATCGTCGTTTCGTCGATGCCGGTCTCAGGGACACCCGCCTGCGGCCCGACCAGTTGCTCGTGCCCGAGCACATGCGGGCGTTCACCGCTCACATGGAACAGCAGGGTCAGCCGATCGACTACCTGCTCTACGCCACGATCACCTCGGGAACCACGCGGGAGAACCGCGACTACCAGCGCGACTACGTGCTCACGCTGGAACTGGTCGAGGTCGGAACCGGCACCTACGACAAACAGTCGGCCGAGTTGAGCAAGGGCTATCATCACAGCCGCCTGAGCCGTTGGCGGGCCACCGCTCCGCTGACGCCATGATCCGTCCGCGGGCAGGCGGTTTTGGCGTGTGGGCGTCCGTTCTGTCGCCACGAGTTCGCCGGGGAGCCGGGGGCGACGAATGGTCGAGGACCAGTCGGCGTCTCGTCGCCACCGTGACGCGCTGCCCGCCGTTCGGGCGGTGGCGTGCCAGCCTGGTCATCCTCGCCGCGGTCGTCTCCCTGCCCGGCTGCGCGACCCACATGATCCGCCTGCAGCCGGTGCGGGCCGCGTTCCAGAGGGGCGACATCGCCGAGGCCGACCGGCTGCTTGCCGACAAACTCGAACGCCGCTCGGCCGACGAGGACCTGCTGCTCCTCGACCGGGCCATGGTGACGCTCGCGGCGGGCCGGCCGGCCGATGCCGAGCGGACGCTGCGCCGGGTCCGCGACAGCTTTGATCATCTCGAGGAGGAGAGCCCGGCTGAAAATGCCTGGAGCATGCTCAGCGACGATGAAGCCCGGTCATACCATGGCGAAGACCATGAAAAGGTGCTCCTGCGGGCGCTGCTCGCCCTCGCCAACCTCGTGCAGGACGGCGACGACGCCGAAGCGTACAGCCTGCAGGTGATCGACACGCAGCGGCGGATCGTGGCGGCCGCGGCCCGCCCCGACGGCACGAATCCCAAGGCCGCCTACCAGCAGGTGGCGCTCGCCCCGTACCTCCGCGGCCTGCTGCGCGAGGAGACCCATCGCGACTACGACGACGCCGCCCGAAACTTCCAGCTCGTCGTGGACTGGCAGCCCGAATTCCAGCCGGGACGGAATCACCTCGCCCGGGCGGCCGGGGGCAGTCACTCGCGCCGTGGCCATGGCGTGGTGCACGTCTTCGCGCTGGTCGGTCACGGTCCGTTCAAGACCGAGGTCGAGGAGATGCCGACGAGCACCGCGCTCCTGATCGCCGATCAGATCCTGAGCGCGCAGCTGGGAACGACGCTGCCCCCCACGATCGCACCGATCAAGGTGCCGCGGATCGTTGCGGCGCCGGGCGACGCGGGAAGCGTGCAGGTGGCGGTCGGCGGGCGGGTGGCGGGACAGACGGAAACGATCACCGACATCTCGCAGATGGCACTCCGGCAGCAGGAGGCCGTCTTGCCCTTCATCGTCGCCCGGGCGCTGGCCCGGCGCACCGGCAAGAAGGGGACGATCTACGGCATGAAGCAGGGGCTCGGCATGCGCGGGGGGCTGCCGTCGCTGGCCCTCGACGTGGCGGGCGTCGCCTGGGAGGCGACGGAAAATGCCGACACGCGTTGCTGGACCCTGCTCCCCGACCGGATCCAGGTGCTCCGTCTGGAGATGCCCGTCGGTGCGCACGCGATGCTCGTCCAGCCGCTCGACCGCCACGGCCAGCCGCTGGGGCAAGCCGTGGAGCAGAGCGTGACGGTGGCGGACGGCCGCAACACCTACCTGCTGGTTCGGGCCACCGATGTCGGGCTCGTCGGCCGGCCGCTGACCAACAGCCCGTAGGCGAAGCCGCCGCCCGGAACGGTGCGGGAATGATCGATCGGGCCTGTCCCACGATCTGCCTGTCCCACGATCTGCCTGTCCCACGATCTGCCTGTCCCACGATCTGCCTGTCCCACGACCTGCCTTTCCCACGATCTGCCTGCCACGGCCCGTCAGCCCAGCAGGGCCGGGATGTCGTCGAGGCCGATCGTCTCCACGGCCGGGCCCGCCGGCTCGCGCAGCGTCTGCCGAGTCGGCGTGCGACAGACGACGGCCATGGCCGCCACCGCGTCGGTGCCGATCGCCTGGCGGATCCGCAGCAGGCGGCGGATGTCGGCGGTCGCCGGAAACTCGCTCCACGCGGCATCGAGGAGGACGAGGCCGCGTGGTGTGGGAACGACGAAGTTCGCCTCCTTGGTGCGATCCCGCCAGAAGGCCGGCTCGACGGCGGGCGTTGCCGCCGCCGCGAGCCGGCGGACCTCGCGATGGACGGCGGCCTCCCAGACCGCCGGCGCATGGGGCGAGGCGGCGAGTTCGTTGGCCGTGCGGATGCCGAGCAGGTGGCTGCACAGGCCGGTGTCGAGGAACTGCAGCTTCGGCGCCTTGACCAGTCCCCTGCCCTGCGGCTGTGCTGCCGGCCTGAGCAGGGAGATGATGCCCGCTTCGACGAGCGTGTCGAGCCAGATCGCCGCCGTGGAGCCGGCGATGCCGACCGCGCGGGCGAGCTCCGCCTTGTTGAGGATGCGACCGCTGCGCAGGGCCGCGGCGCGGAGGAACCGCTCGAAGGCGTGGACGCTGTCGACGCGGAGTTGTTCGGGGAGATCGCGCACCAGGTGGTCGGCGACGAGGTCGCGCATGAAGCCGGCGATGTCCGGCTCGGCGTCGGCATGCAGCGCCGGAAACCCGCCGCGCAGGAGCCGCTCGGCCAGGGGCAGATCGGGACGGGCGGCGGACGCCTCGGCATGCGACAGGCCATCGAGCCGGATCAGGGGAGCCCGGCCGGAAAACGCCTCGTCGGCCGCCGCGGCGAGCAGCACGGGCCGGCAGCCGACGAGCACGTAACTGGCCGGCGGCAGCGGCTGCTGGGCAAGCAATCGGCCGAGGTGGTGGATGAGCCGCGGTGCGAGGTGGACGTCGTCGATCACGACCGGCGGAGGGTGGTCGGCGAGGAAGGCTGCGGGGTCGAGGTGGGCTCGGGCGGCGTCACTTGGGAGGGCCAGCGCGACGCGTCGATGGAGAGGATGGAGAGAGGTGGCAAGATGGGTTTTTCCGCAGGCTCGTGGACCGGTGATGGTGAGGCAAGGGTGTTGGGCGCGGTCACGTACTGTTTGATGGGCAACATGACGTTCGATAAAAACGACATTATTCATCGACGTTATCAAATGATTTGTATGGCTATGCCGATGAAAGTCGGGGGCTTGGGTAGAGTGGGCTGCAAGCGCGTGGTTACGAGCCCTTGATCAGGTCGAGGCACATCTGCCGGACCTTGCCCGGATTGACGTTCGGGTTTTTCTTGCGGGCCTGGCCGATCAGGCCGGCGGCCGCCTGCTCCTTGCCCCCCTGCACGTCGGCGACGATCTTGGGGTTGGCGGCAATCAGTTCCCGGCACAGGGCGACGAGCTCGTCGTCGCTGACGGCGGCGATGCCGAGTGACGCGACGACGTCGGCGACGGAGCGGCCCGATTCGAGGGCGGCCGCGAAGATCTCCCGGCCGCGGCTGGTGTCGAAGTCGCCATTGCGGACGCGGCCGATGATGTCGGCCACCGCCGCCGGCCGCAGCGGAAACTCGGCGATCGTGCCGCCGCGGTCGTTGAGCGTCCGCAGCACGTCCTGCTGCATCCAGTTGCTCGCCACCTTCCCCTCGCCAACGAGCGCGGCGAGCTCTTCGAAGTAGCCGACCAGGTCACGACCCTGGTTGACGAGGACGTCGGCGTCGTAGGCGGAGATCTCCCAGGTCGCCTCCAGCGCCTTGCGGAGCGCCGTCGGCGGCTGGCCCATGGTGGCCCGGGCCGCGGCGATGTCGGCCTCCGACACGGTCACCGGCACGAGGTCGGGCTCGGGGAAGTAGCGGTAGTCGCTCGACTCCTCCTTGAACCGCTGGGCCCGCGTCACGCCGGCGGGATCGTCCCAGCCGCGGGTCTGCTTGGGGGTCGTGCCGAGCTCGGCACCGGTCGCCTGCCACTCCTCCCACTGCCGGGCGACCTCGTAGGTCAGGGCCCGCTCCACGGAGCGGAAGGAGTTCATGTTCTTGATCTCGACGATCGGCGTCTTGGCGATTCGGCCGTCGGGACGGGGGATGTGCAGGTTGACGTTGGCGTCGACCCGCAGGCTTCCCTCCTGCATGTTGCAGTCGCTGACGCCGAGGTAGACGAGGAGCAGCTTCAGCTCGTTGAGCCAGGCCCGGGCCTCCTGCGGGCTGCGCAGGTCGGGCTGGGTGACGATCTCGCAGAGCGGCGTGCCGGCCCGGTTGAGGTCGATGCGCGTGTCGGCCGTGCCCGCCGCCTCGTCGTGCATGCTCTTGCCCGCGTCCTCCTCGAGGTGCACCCGGATGATGCCCACGCGTCGGGAAAACGCCCCCTTCGGATCGACCACCTCGAGCGTCCCGTCGCTGGAGAACGGCAGGTCGAACTGGCTGATCTGATAGCCCTTGGGGAGGTCGGGGTAGAAGTAGTTCTTGCGGTCCCACTTCGTGAACGGGGCGATCCGGCAGTCGAGGGCCAGCGCCGCCCGGACCGCGAGGTCGAAGGCCGTGCGGTTCATCACCGGCAGCGAGCCGGGCAGGCCGAGACAGGTCGGGCAGACCTGCGTGTTGGGGGGGGAGCCGAACGTTGTCGGGCAGCCGCAGAAGAGTTTTGTCTTCGTCAGCAGCTGGACGTGGACCTCGAGGCCGATGACGGTCGTGTAGGGCTCGGTGCTGGCGGCGGGCGTAGTCATCGGGGCGTGGTCAGGAACGTGGGTCAGGAGAGCGTCGGGCGGCGGACGTGCCAGTCGGTCTCGCGCTGGTAGCGGTCGGCGGCACGGAGCAGGAGGGCATCGGCCCGGGCCGGGGCCTGGAGCTGGAAGCCGATCGGCAGGCCGCCGGCCGTGAAGCCGCAGGGGAACGAGATGCCGCCGATGCCGGCGAGGTTCGCCGTCACCGTGTACATGTCGACGAGGTACATCGCCAGCGGATCGTTCGACTTCTCGCCGAGGGCGAAGGCGGCCGTGGCCGACGTCGGGCCGCCGATCAGGTCCACCTCCTTGAAGGCGTCGAGGTAATCCTGGCGGATGAGCCGGCGGACGCGCAGGGCCTTGGCGTAGTAGGCGTCGTAGTAGCCGGCGGAGAGGGCGTAGGTGCCGAGCATGATCCGGCGCTTGACCTCGGGCCCAAAGCCCTCGGCCCGGCTCCGGCAATACATCTCCACGAGCGGCGATTCGAACGTGCCGGCCTGCGAGCTGTCGGCCCGGTGACCCGCCCCGGGCTCGGCCCGGTGGCCCATGCCGGGCTCGGCCCGGTGACCATAGTGTGCGCCGTCGTACCGCGCCAGATTGCTCGACGCCTCGCACGGCGCGATCAGGTAGTAGGTCGGGATGCCGTGCCTGGCGTGCGGCAGCTTCACATCGTGGATCGTCGCCCCCAGCGCCTTGAACGCGGCGAACGCCTCCTCCACCCCCCGGGCCACCTCCGGATCGAGGCCCTCCGCGAAGTGCTCGGCGACGCGGCCGATCCGCAGGCCCGTGAGCGGCTGCCCGAGGAGTTCGGTGTAGCGCGGCACCGCGTCGGGGAGCGACGTCGAGTCGCCGGGATCGTGGCCGGCGATCGTCTCCATGAGCAGGGCGCAGTCGGCCGCCGACCGGGCCATCGGCCCGATCTGGTCGAGGCTCGACGCGAAGGCGATCAGGCCGCGCCGGCTGACGGCGCCGTAGGTCGGCTTCAGCCCGGTGATCCCGCATAGCGCCGCCGGCTGGCGGATCGAGCCGCCGGTGTCCGAGCCGATCGCGACCGGCGCCATGTCGGCCGCCACGCAGGCCGCCGAGCCGCCGCTCGAGCCTCCCGGGGCACGGGACAGATCCCACGGATTGTGGACCGCTCCGAAGGCCGAGTTTTCATTCGACCCCCCCATGGCGAACTCGTCCATGTTGGTCTTGCCGACGATCACCGCGTCGGCCGCCCGCAGGCGGCGCACCACCTCGGCGTCGTACGGGGGCCGAAAGTGCTCAAGCATCCGCGAGGCGCAGGTCGTGGGCAGGTCGGCCGTGCAGAGCACGTCCTTGACCGCCACGGGGAGCCCGGCCAGCGGGCCGATCGGCTTGCCGGCGCTGCGCCGGGCATCGACGTCGGCCGCCCTGGCGAGCGCGCCGTCCCGGTCCACCTTCAGGAAGGCGTTGACCCTGCCATCGACCCGCTCGATGCGGTCGAGGAACGCCTCGGCGCACGCCCGCGCGGTGATGTCGCCGCGCCGGACGGCGGCAACGAGGTCTACGGCGGAGAGTTCGAGGGGCTGCATGATGCCGACGGACCGCGGGTCAGGCGGCTCCCGATTCGCCGAGCACGGCCGGCACGAGGAAGCACTCGCCGTCATGCCGCGGCGCTGACTGCAGCGCCTCGGCCGTCGTCAGCGACGGCCGGACCTCGTCGGCGCGAAACACGTTTTGCGAGTCGAGCGGATGGGCGAGGGGCTCGACCGCCGCGGTGTCCACCTCGGCGAGTTGCGAGACGAGGCCCACGATCTTGGAGAGCTCGCCGGTCATTCTCTCCAAGTCGGCGTCGCTGAGCGCGAGCCGGGCAAGCATGCCGACCTTCGCGACGTCCTGCCGGGAGAGTGTCATGGCTGGAGACGGCGTTCGTCAGACTCAGGGACGGGCGCGCGGACCGGAGGGAACTGCCTCCACCGTCGCCGCCGTCTTGGCCGCCTTCTCCACCTTCGGCAGCCGGAAGGGCTGCTGCTTGACGAGCTTCGTCACCGCCCCTCCCTTGATGCACTGGGTGCAGACGAGGAGCGACGTGCTCGTGCCGTTGCCGACCGTGACCCGGACCCGCTGCAGGTTGGGCTTGAACTTCCGCCGCGTGATGCCGGTGACCTTCGTGCCGACGCCGCCGAGGTACTTGGCCTTGCCGCGAATCGTCACCTGGTTGCCGACCGAAAAGCCTTTGCCGCAAACCTGACAGGAACGTGCCACTGGATCGCTCTTTGCTGGGGAGTTCCGGGCTGGGGAACTCCGGGCTGGGAAATTCCGGGCGGCTGGCCGCCGGTCCCGGGGGGTGTTCGAAGCCCTGAATGTAGTCGGGCGGCCGGATTTGACAAGGCGGATCGTCAGGGGCGGGTTCCGCCCGGCGGCGCGAGCAGGCGCAGGACATCGGCATGGAGGATGCCGTTTGTGGCCAGGCCGTCCCCGGCATCGATCCGCTCCCCCCCGGACCAGTCGCTGAACCGGCCGCCGGCCGCGCGGACGACCGTCTCGACGGCCGCCGCGTCCCAGCGGTTCATGAGGGGATCGATCATCACGTCGGCCCGCCCCGTCGCCACCAGCACGTACCCGTAGCCGTCGCCCCAGGTGCGTACCACGCCGGCCTCCGCCTCCAGCCGGGCCCGCGCGGCGGCACCGGCGGCCGCGCCGCCCCCCCAGCGCGAAAACGACGTGAAGTCGCTGGAACAGACGAGCGCGGCCTCGAGGGTGGAGCGGGCCGAGACCCGCGCCGCGACGGGGGCCGCGCCGCCGCGCACGTGCCAGGCCCCGGCGCCGACGGCCGCGTAGACGACCTCGTCGAGCGCGGGAATCGCGATCACGCCAAGCACGCCGGTGCCGCCGCGCCGGCAGCCGACGAGCGTGGCGTAGAGCGGCACGCCGCGGATGAACGACTTCGTGCCGTCGATCGGGTCGACGACCCACTCGTATCCGGACGTGCCGGACGTCGTTCCCGTCTCCTCCCCCTGGAAGGCGTCGTCGGGAAATCGCCCGAGCAATTCGCGGCGCAGGATCGCCTCGGCGGCCCGGTCGGCCGCGGTCACCGGCGACAGGTCGTGCTTGACCTCGACCTCGAGCGCCGGGTCGGTGAAGCGGCGCAGCGTCTCGGCGCCGGCGCGGCGGGCGGCGGCCAGCGCGGCCGCGAGCCGCGGATCCAGCGGCCGGCCGTCCGCGGCGATCGCCGTGTCGGCGGGGGTCATCGTGCGGGCCTCGCGTCCGGAGGGGCTGCGTCGTGGCGGGCTTGCGGCTCGGTTTCGCCGCGCAGCGTCGCCAGCACCATGAACGCCGCGCCGATCACGAGCCAGCAATCGGCGAGGTTGAAGATCGGCCAGTCGATCACGCCGGGCAGTTCGAAATGGATCCAGTCGCGGACGGCCATGACGCGTTCCCCGACCCGCTCGGCCGGCGCGTGCCAGACGAGCCGGGGCAGGCCGAGCCGGTCGTAGAGGTTGCCGAGGATCCCCCCCGTGATCAGGCCGAGGGCCGTGACGAGGCCGCGGTCGGCCCGCATCGTGCCCCGGGCGAGCATGCCGACGATGCCGGCGATGGCGAGCACCGAGATGCCGGCGAACATCGCCCCCCAGCCCTGCCCCATGCCGAACAGCGCCCCCTCGTTGAGGTTCGTCTGCAGGCTCAGGACGGGGGGCAGGATCTGGATTGGCGCCGCCGTTCCCGGCATTCCGAGGCGGTCAAAGATCCAGGCCTTGCTGACGAGGTCGGCGGCCACGGCCGGCAGCGCCACGGCCGCGAACAACAGCCAGCCGCCGCGGTGAGGGGGGGTGCGGGCCATCGTGTCCTGCCGCCGTCTCCGTCCGCGCGGTTTTGGTCCAAGCGATCGCGGGCTAGCGCGGCTGACGGGGCCTGACGCTCCCCTGCTCCTGCTTCTCGGCGCAGCGGATGCAGAGCGCGGCGAAGGGGATCGCCTCCAGTCGCTTCTTGGAGATCACCCCCTCGCACTCCTCGCAGATGCCGAACGTGCGCATCCGGATCCGCGCCAGCGCCTCCTCGATCTGCTCGAGCGTCCCCTCCTCGCTCGCCATCAGGATGAGGGTGAACTCCTGCTCGTAGGCGTCGGAGCCGATGTCGGCCATGTGGATCGGCATGCTCGACAGGTCGCCGCTCGCCTCCGACCGGGTCTTCCGCAGCGCGGCGTCGGCCATCGTGGAGACGTCGCCCCGCAGCCGGGCGCGCATCGCCTCGAGGGCCACCTTGAAGACCTTCATTTCCGCCGCTTTCATGTCCGCACCCGCCTGGTGAACGGTCCGTGCCGCGCTTCGGCCGGGCTCCAGCTGGCTGCCGGACCGCCGAGCACCTCATGGTAAAAAGCCGGATTTTACCTGTCAAACTGGCAGGGTTTTGACCGCAGGCGGCGTCGCCCGCTCTAAAATCTTGCTGTCCCGGGGGGCGTGACCTACCCTTGAGGCCGTCGGCGGACCTTTTCAGGGAGTTCGCCACAGAGCCGTCCCCTGGCCTGCCGATGCCTAGGGGGTCCCGGAGCCCACGCCTTGGCCGTCGCCGCCCGCACCGATCTCGCCTTCCAGCAGTGCATCGATCCCGCCTGCGCGGCGACGTTCTCGGTGGACGAGGTGCTGACCGCCTGCCCGGCCTGCGGCAACCTGCTCGACATCGAGTACGACTGGAACCGGCTCCGGCCGCCGAACTCGTTCGAGTTCTTCGAGCGGAAGTGGATGCGTCGCAGCGACCCCCTCGCCTTCAGCGGCGTGTGGCGGTTTCACGAACTGCTCCCCTACGCCCCGCGCGAGGCGGTGGTGACGATCGGCGAGGGGCAGACGATGTGCAGACCCTCCGACGGCGTGGGGGGCTACGTGGGCGTCAATCCGGGCCGGCTGTTCCTCCAGTACGAGGGGCTGAACCCGTCGGGGTCGTTCAAGGACAACGGCATGTCGGCGGCGTTCACGCACGCCCGGATGATCGGCGCCCGGCGGGCGGCCTGCGCCTCGACCGGCAACACCAGCGCCTCACTGGCGGTGTACTGCGCCGTCACCCGGCTGATGCGCGGGATCATCTTCATCGGCTCCGGCAAGATCTCCTCCGGCAAGCTCTCGCAGGCGCTCGACTACGGGGCCCTCACGATCCAGATCGCGGGCGACTTCGACGACGCCATGGCCCGGGTCAAGGAGGTGTCGGGCAGGCTTGGCATCTACCTCGTCAACAGCGTCAATCCCTTCCGGCTGGAGGGGCAGAAGACGATCATGTTTCGGGTCCTGGAGTCGCTCAACTGGGAGGTCCCGGACTGGATCGTGGTCCCCGGCGGCAACCTCGGCAACTCCAGCGCCTTCGGCAAGGCGTTCGCCGAATTGCGGAAGCTCGGCCTCATCGACCGCGTGCCGCGGCTGGCCGTCATCAACGCCGCCGGCGCCAACACGCTCTACGAGCTCCACGAGCGGCGCGGCCTGCGCTGGAACGGCGGCCGGGGCGATCTGGCCGCGGCCTGCCATTACTACGACGAGCTCGACCGCGACCGGAAGCGGGCCGACACGATCGCCTCGGCCATCGAGATCAACCGGCCCGTGAACCTCAACAAGTGCCTGCGGGCCCTGGAGGTCTGCGACGGCGTCGTCCGGCAGGTGAGCGAGCAGGAGATCCTCGACGCCAAGGCCCAGGTCGGGGCCGGCGGCCTGGGCTGCGAGCCGGCCAGCGCCGCCAGCGTGGCCGGAGCCCGGCAGCTCGTGGCCGAGGGGGTGATCGGCCGCGACGAGCGGGTGGTGTGCATCCTCACCGGCCACCAGCTCAAGGACCCGACGGCGACCGTCGCCTACCACACCACCGACCAGAAACTGTTCAACGACGTGCTCGGCAGCCGGGGCGTGAGCCGGGCGAGCTTCGCCAATCGCGCCGTCAGCGTGGGCAACCGTGTCGAGGAGATCGTGCAGGCGATCGACCTCTACGGCTGATCGCGGATCGCGTATCCTGTCGGTCCGGCCCGCTTTTGGGATCGGTCCAAGACCGCGGCCTGCGGCCGCCCTTCCCCGCCCGGAGGTCCTTCCGTGTCAGCCAGTCCGCTGCGTCTCGTCGTCCACGGTGCCGCCGGCCGCATGGGGCAGCGCGTGATCGCCTGCGCCGCCGCCGACACGCCCCCCTGGACGCTCGTGGCGGCGATCGAGCGGGCGGGGCATCCGCGGTCGGGCGTCGATGCGGGAACGCTCGCGGGCCTCGGGGCGGCCGGCGTGGCCGTGTCCGACGCCTGGGACGTGCCGGCCGACGTGGTCATCGACTTTTCGCTGCCGGAAGCGGTGGAGGGGATCGTGGCCGCCTGCGTGGCCCGCACCCTCCCGCTCGTCGTGGCGACGACCGGCCTCGAGGACCGGGAGCGGCTGGCGATCGCGCATGCCGCCCGCACGATCCCGGTGCTGCAGTCGCCGAGCATGAGCCTGGCGGTGAACATCTCCATGGATCTCGTCGGCCGCGCGGCCGCCCTGCTGGCGCGGGTCGGCGGCCGGACCGACGTGGAGATCATCGAGTGCCACCACCGCCACAAGGAGGATTCGCCGAGCGGCACGGCGCTGAAGTTCGGCGCCATCGTCCGCGAGCAGATGGGGCAGTCGCGCGAGACGCACGGCCGGTCCGGTCGGCCCGGCGCCCGTCCCGCCGACGAGATCGGCTACCACGCCGTCCGCGCGGGGGACAATCCGGGCGAGCACACGATCCTGTTCGGGATGGACGGGGAGTCGTTCGCGGTCAACGTCCGGGCCACGAGCCGCGACTGCTATGCCCGGGGCGCGCTGGCCGCCGCCCGGTTCCTCGTCGGCCGGCCGGCGGGGCTGTATTCGATGCGCGACGTCCTCGGCCTGACCTGACATCCGACACGCCGGGACGACACGTGCCATGCCCGTCTTCGACTATTCGTTCACCGTCGCCGCGCCGCTGGCGGCCGTCCGCGACTTCCATCGCGACACGACCGCCCTGCGCCGGCTCACGCCCCCGCCGACGATCGTCCAGATCCACTCGGTCGAGCCGCTGGCCGAAGGGTCCGTGTCGCGGTTCACGCTCTGGGTGGGTCCGCTGCCGCTGCGCTGGAAGGCGGTGCACCGCAATGTCTCCGACCGTGGCTTCACCGACGTCCAGGCCGAGGGGCCGGCGCGGCGTTGGGAGCACACCCACACGTTCGTGCCGCTCGGGCCCGACCTGACCGAGATCCGCGAGCACATCGAATACGAGCACAAGCCGGGCGTGTGGGGCGTCGTGACCCGGCTGCTGTTTTCCTGGCCCAATCTCCGCTTCATGTTCGCCTACCGCGCGTGGGCGACCCGGCGCGGCCTGCGCCGGCCGGCTGGAACGTGAACTGGACGATCCCTTGGCCGTCGATGACCCGCAGCGGCGGATCGTGTCGCGGGCGGAAACCGGCGGCCGTGAGTGCCGCCACGATGTCGCCCACGCGATGACGATCGACCGCGACGAGCACGTCGGCGTCGCGGGTGTAGCGGGCGTGCTTCCGGGCGGTCAGGGCCAGCCCGCCGATCACAGCTTTTGGGGCATCGACCCGCTCGAGCGCCCGCCAGCCCTCCTCCAACGTCGCCAGGACGCCCTCACGCGCCATGGGGTTCCTCCGTCGGGCCGCGGCCCGAGAGCACCCGCACTTTGACGGCCGTGGCGTCGGCCTCCCGCCGATCGAGCCACTCCTGCATGGCCCGCCGTGCCGCCGTGGCGTCGCCGTGCTGCCGCAGAAAACTCTCGTAGAGGATTCGGTCTCCCTCGTCCACCAACTGCGCCCAGAGCCGCACCCGATCCACGGGCGATAGCCCCGCGATCGAGGGCGGTGCCAGGTCGGGAGGCGGAATAAACTGGGAGCGGGCCATGCACGCACGATACCCGCGGGTCGATCGGAAGCGTCAGCTCCACTCCGTCGGGACGCTCGTCGGATGACCCGGCTCACGTCCCGGACTTTCCGGGAGTCCTACTCGATGGCGTCGGCTTCGCGGATCAACGGTTCGAGGCCGCGGAGGCGGTACTGCCGGCAGAGCGCCCGGATAGCGCCGCGATCGGCATCCGGATTCCGCTTCAATACCTCGACGATGTCGGCCTTGGATTTCATGCCGCCGGCGTACAGTTTGAGCGCGATGAGGTGGGGCAGCGGGATGACACGCAGGCCCGCCCCGAGCCGCACGCACAGCGTCGCCTCGGCATGGCCGCTGTCGATCACGGCCGGAAACCGTTCGCCGAAGTTGACGATCTGAACCAGTCCGAACGGGCCGCTGATGTCGATCACGCCACCCAGCGGATCCTGCCCGTCCGGCTCCCGGACCGAGACGTCGTAGCCGGCCTCACGCAGCCCTTCGGCCACGGAGCCGAGGTCGCAGATGGCGACGTTCACACCCAGATCGATGTCTTCCGTATGGCGGACGTACCGGTGGGCAGCGAGAGCCGATGCGCCGATCAGCACCGCATGAATGCCGCGGCCCGCGAGGCGGGCGGCGATCCGCTCAGCGGCCGCGAGCAGCGCGTCCGGATTCGTCATGAACCTGCTCCGCTCGGGGGCTCGGCCGAAGTCCTGCGAGCCTGTCTCGCAGGCCCAGTGCCATGAGAATGCGTTCCTCGACCGATAGCCGGGCGATGCGGTCGCGCTCGAGGGCCTGGGAGCGTGCGATGCAGCCGCTGGGGCGGGGACGATGGTGGGAACGCGGCGTGTGTGACATGAGAAGAGTCTACCGAAGGTGATGAGCGACGGCCCGGGCCGTCGGCGTCTGCGGAACTGCATGCCCGCGCTTCAGGCGCCACGCGAGGGTGCTTTTTGACGTTCGGACTCTGCCCGGCTTCAGGTCCCGGTGAAGTACGGCGCTCGACCGGGCTCACGTAGACGCGGGCAATCTCACCGTTGCTGCCGCTGTTGGAAACCCTTGGGAATCACGAAATCCTCGGTCGGGCTGCCGTCGGGCTCGGGGATCAGTTCCAGCGTTTCGATCAGGGGGATGTCGATGTCTTCCTTCTCGATCAGGGCGGAGAGGGTCTTGGGGGAGATTTTCTTGAGGTACGGGAGCGAGAGCGGGCCCTTGCGCGTGGCGAGGGCCTTGGCGATGGCGACGGAGTCGGGGGAATCGAGGGCGGCGAGACTGGGAAGATTGCCGTCCCAGCTCATACTGGCCGCCAGCGCCGTGGCCGCCTCGGCGGAGAGCGTGGTCAGGCCGTTGAGTTCCAGCCGGCCCTCGTACTGCGCCAGCGCCGTGGCGGCCTCGTCGGAGAGCGTGGTCAGGCCGTTGAGGTACAGGGAACCCTTGTGCTGCGCCAGCGCCTTGGCCGCCTCGTCGGAGAGCGTGGTCAGGCCGTCGAGATACAGATAGTCCTCGTACTGCGCCAGCGCCGTGGCCGCCTCGTCGGAGAGCGTGGTCAGGCCGTTGAGGGACAGGCCGCCCTTGTGCTGCGCCAGCGCCTTGGCCGCCTCGGCGGAGAGCGTGGTCAGGCCGGGGAGGGACAGGCCGCCCTTGTACTGCGCCAGCGCCGTGGCCGCCTCGTCGGAGAGCGTGGTCAGGCCGTCGAGGGACAGGTCGCCCTCGTGCTGCGCCAGCGCCTTGGCCGCCTCGTCGGGGAGCGTGGTCAGGCCGTTGAGGGACAGGCCGCCCTTGTGCTGCGCCAGCGCCTTGGCCGCCTCGGCGGAGAGCGTGGTCAGGCCGGGGAGGGACAGGCCGCCCTGGTACTGCGCCAGCGCCTTGGCCGCCTCGGCGGAGAGCGTGGTCAGGCCGGGGAGGGACAGGCCGCCCTGGTACTGCGCCAGCGCCTTGGCGGCCTCGGCGGAGAGCGTGGTCAGGCCGGGGAGGGACAGAGACCGGCCCTCGTGCTGCGCCAGCGCCTTGGCCGCCTCGTCGGAGAGCGTGGTCAGGCCGGGGAGGGACAAGGCGCTCTTGTGCTGCGCCAGCGCCGTGGCCGCCTCGTCGGAGAGCGTGGTCAGGCCGTCGAGGTACAGCAAGCCCTCGTGCTGCGCCAGCGCCGTGGCCGCCTC
>BJHK01000019.1:0-5892 GCA_014192425.1 Planctomycetia bacterium
AGGTCGGTAACGACGCCGCCGATCGCCGCCGCCGCGGCGAGGCCGCGGAGCGTGGCGGCGGCGGCATCATCATCGAGGTGATGCACGAACAGCGAGGTCACGGCCACGTCGCAGGCGGGGCAACCGCCGGCCAGCACGTCGCCCACGATGAACGAGACGTTCTCCACGTCGCGGGCGGCCGCATGCTCGGCCGCCCGGGCGACGGCCCGCGGGCTCAGGTCGATGCCGGTGACGTGATACGCCGGGCCGAGCCGGCGGGCGAGGGCCACGGTCACGTCGCCGCCGCCGCAGGCGACATCGACGACACGGAGCGGCCGGGCGCGGCGGGGGCCGCGGGCCATGAGCCCGCTGATCGCCCGTGCCAGCGACGCTGCCGTCAGCGACAGGGCGTTGATCGTGCCGAGGGCCCGCAGCGCAGCGAGGTGCTCATCCGGGTCGATCGCCGGGTCGTCCATCAGTTCGGGCGACCGCGACTGTGCTAGGGACCATCGACTCGGCACGTCGCACCTCCGCCGCTGGCTCAATGGGAGTTCGACGGCTCATGACTATACAGCCTGACGGGGGTGAAGGTCTCGGTGGTTCTGTGGCGCGACCATCACGGTCGCCATGGCGCCCTGTCGACGGCGGCGGCCGGGTGCTCGGGCAAGGTCCTGGCCGCTCACGTGGGCGTGCCACGCGCCTGCCATTCGCCGCACCAGTCAGCGTCGCGAGTGTGGGGCCATAGCCCGACATGAACGAGCTTTTCCTTCTCGTCCTGCATCGGCGGCATGGTGGGGGGCAGGCGGCGGCATTGTCCCCACCCGATCAGGTGCTCGGCAGTGTTCTCGGGCCGCCAATGCAGGCACGTGGCACACATCTGACCGACCGGTGGCGAATGTGGGGCGTCCATGGTCACGGCAGTGTAGAGGAGATCGGGGGCGTGGGGTTGGCAGGTAGGGTGACAATTGTTTTACCCGCCCACCCCCGCCACGACACCGCCTCCGGCCAACCTCCGGGCGAACGCTCTGGCCCGCTCGAGGTCACGCTCGTCGGGGTGCTTGCGATTCAGGCCACCGGCGAACCACAGCGGGCCCCACGTATCAAATCCACGGCAAGCGAACTCCCCGACGACCTCAAAGCCCTTGCAGGCCAGGAGTTTCTTCAGCGGGGCGTGCCAGAGTTTCGCCAGAAACGGCAGCCCGGACGTGGTGAACACGAAGGCCGGCGTTGCGGCCTCCGGCGCGTCCGGCAGGCCGCGGAGCCATGCGAAGAGGGCCGGGGCCATTTGGCCGAAGTAGACACCCGAACCAAAGCCGACCAGCCCGTGCTCGTCGAGGCTCGTGTACGGGATGTCCTCGGGGGCTGCGATGAGCGAGTCAGCCCCGAGCGTGTCTGCCATGGCCCGGGCTACCTTGGCGGTGTTCCCGTGGTGCTCTGACTTGCACAGGATCAGACAGTGTTGGTGGGTCATGTGGGATTCTACGCCCGGCGGCATTCCAGCGGCGAAAACCCGCCCCGGTGCGGTCCCCACCGAAGTGACAGAACGCCGTGAGCGGGCATGAGATCGAGCAGGTGGAGGTGGTCGGCCGCCACAAGAAGCACGGACAGTGAGCCCGTCAGGGCTTGGAGGGGCGGCTGGCTGGGGCCAACGGCCGAGCGACCGCGCGTGTTTCGCCCACGGCGTTCACGAGCGGGCAGCCATGGCGAGCGGCTTCGCCCCGCCTGTACGCCCCGAGAAGTTCCTTGGACCGCTGGGCGAGCATCCGGCGCACCTCCCGCCGGTGGCCCTTCACCCTGGGAATTGTCATGGAGTCGTAGCCGGTCGTCTGGTGTCGCATCCAGGCGATGAGGGCAGCCTCGGCACGCCGCTCGATCGGGATTCGCTTGGTGCGGGCCACGGTGCCGCTACCGACCGGTGTGGCGTGCGCGGCGACGGCGCTGGCAAGTCGCTGCGCCATCGCTGCGTGCCGCTCATGGAATGCCAAAAACGCCACCACCGCCGCCTGGAAGTCTTCGACGTATTCGGCCTGCCGGGCTTCACGGCGTGTCGCGTCAGCGTCGCGGCGTTTCGCATACTGTTCCGTGGAACGCTCAGCGGCCAGGTCTTCCCGAACCTGCTCGATGGTCTCCCGCGGGGCCCAGATGCCGCGCGAGAAAACTCGCCGGCCGACTTTTTCCTGGACCAGCCAATGCTCACCGGCGGCCTTGACGCGGCGAGTGAGGGCGGCGTCACCGGGCGGAAGCAGTTCCCAGCCAGCCGGGACTTGGAGCGTCTGGCCCGAGGGCGTCCGGACGGTCGTGGGCGTCGGGCCAGGCAGGAACGTTTGTGTCGGCATGATGGGGGTGTTATCGGCACCGGCCGGGCCCCAGGAAAAGCCCGCCAGCGGGGGATCACCGACCGCCCTCACCCACCAGTCGCAGCAGCCGGGAAATTGCAGAGCGGCACACTCTGCGTCGGCTCGGCCTGAATCTCCGCGAGAGTCGATGCGGCAAACGCCTTATCCATCTCGGCCAATGCGTTGTCGAGCCGACGGTGAAGCGGGCAGAGCCGTTTCCCGTGAGCCGCCAACCCGAGCGGGCATGTCGTGATCCGCTCAATGGGATCGACGGCCTGTACGATCTCGAGGATTCGGAGTTTGTGGGGCGAGCGGGCGAGCGTGAAGCCGCCTCCGGTTCCACGACAGAGCGGTTATGACGGGCCAGTTCCAGAGGGCTTGGACGCGCTCACGCCCGATCACCCAATGATCGCATTCCGGAAGCAGCATCTTGGCCGCTACCTGACGCGGCTGGTCACGGGCGAGTATGACGCCAAGATGGTCGACTACCTCGACATGGTCGGGAAGATTCACACACCGGAGGCGGGCAGCCCCGACCTGGACGTGCCGCTCGTGCAGATGAATGCCCTGCTGGGCTTCGTAGCGACCGCCGTCACTCAGACCATCCTGTCGTTTGGCTTGGATCGCCAGACAGAGTCACGACTGCTCCTGGCGTTCGGCAAACTGCTCTGGATTCAGAACGACCTCATCTCGCGGCATTACCAGTTGGTCGCCTAGCGCATGCAACGAGGCAGGCGGCACAGTACGGATTGCCGATACCCCAGCGGCAGTCGTTGCCGGGCTTGACGATACGGCCTCCGGGGCGGCCCCGGCAGGCGGCGGCGACTGGGCAGCCTGCGCGGACGGGGTTGAGTGATTGCAAAGGGGAGGTTGTGCCGATTCATAGGGCTGGAGCGGCTGACAGTGCGGCGAGGATATCGGCCAAATGGATTCGGGCTACCCAGACGTCGCATCGACGTGTCGGCGTGGGCTGATATCGCTCCGACGGCTGCCTGTCGTCGTCGTGTTTGCATGCCTGGCGTGCCTTCCCGGCATCACCGGCTCCATTGGTCATGCCCAGGAAGTGCTTCCCGCGCCCGGTCCGGTCCTCGATCCGAACCAGGCGGGCAACATCGATCTGGGGGCAGGCGAGCCGCTCGATCTCGGCGCTCGCCCGGGGCCCGGAACCGTGATCGACCCGAATCAAGTGGGCAACATCGACCTCCGTCTCCAGCAATCCCAAAACCGCATTGACGCAGGCACGGGAGCAGCGGACTCGCTGCCGATCATCCGCCTGAGCGGCTTCTTCCAACTCGATGACGGCCTCTTCAGCCAGCCGCAGGCCAGCCAGCAACGCATCGGCGACGCACTCGACGGGGTGAGTTTCCGGAGAGCTCGACTCCAGGCGTTTGGCAAGCTCACCGACTTCACCAACTACTCGATCATGTTCGACTTCGCACAGGCCGGGCGGCCGAGCTTCATGGACGTCTGGGGAGAGCAGGAGCAGATTCCCTTCTTCGGCACGATCCGGATCGGCCAATTTCGACAGCCGGGCACCATGGAAAGCTGGACGAGCATCCGTCACTTCCAGTTCCTCGAGCGGAGCGTGGCCTTCCAGGCCGTGGAACCCTTTCGCCGCGTGGGGATCATGGCCTACGCGATGGCCGAGGACGAGCGGACCCAATGGGCCTACAGCGTCTACGCGACGGGACTCACCTTCTGGAACGGCCAGGAGACCATCTACAGCACCATCGGCGAGAATCGCAACGGGGCCCAGATCGGCGACAACGGCGGGGTTGCCTTCGCGTCCCGACTCACGCACTTGCTCTATTACGACCCTCTCGCCGAGGACCGCTACCTGCTGCACGTCGGGGGCGGCTATCGCTACGGCACGACGGGCGGTTCGCCCAACACGACAGGCGCGTTTGCCAAGACCTACCGTTCGGCGATCATCCCGGAGTTTTATGTCGGCGACCCGACTGGGCTGGGGTTTTCGGGCGCCGGCACGCCGCTCGTGGCCGACACGGGCCGGTTTCTCGCGACCGACTTCAACGATTTCCATCTGGAGCTCGCGGGGAGCTACGGCCGGGCCCACTTCCAGACCGAGGCCATGCTCACGACGGTCAACCAGTCTGGCGGACCCACGATCATGCAGCCGGCGGCCTACTTGCAGTGCGGTTACATGCTCACGGGCGAGTCCATCGGGTATCTCAAGCAGGTGGGCGCCTTCGATTACACGGTCGTTCCCTATACGCCCTTCTTCGGAACCGGTCGCAAGGGCCGCATCCGCGGGTGGGGTGCGTGGGAACTGGCGGCACGCTGGTCGTACGTAGACCTGTCGGGCGTGAATCTGCGTCCTGAAAACCAGCTCTCGAACACCGCCGGCCCACCCCCGTCACCGAACGCCGCCACCGTCAATCAGGCCACGGTGGGCGTGAACTGGTACTGGAACAAGTTCGCCAAGGTGCAGTTCAACTGGATCCGCAGCATGCCCGACTACATCGGCTACGGCGCGGCGCCATTCGACATTTACGGCACGCGGTTCCAGATCGAGTTTTGAGGGGCCACCCTCCGAGACCGTTTCGCCAGGAGGCTTTCATGCACACATACGTTTTCAAGGCCAGCCGCGCCACATGGACGGCCGCCGGGCTGGCCGGCATCACGTGGTGTGTGGTGGCCATGGCCGCGATCACCGACTCGGGCGGCCCGGTGCGCGACGGCCGCTGCGACCGCTGCGGCGGCTCCGACCGCGTTCGGACGACCTGCGTGAGCAGGATGACCGAAAAGGAGGTCACCAAGGTCTGCTGGGGCTACCGGTGCGAGCAGGTCTGCATCCCGGGCCCGAGCATCTTCCGCGGAACACGTTGCCAGCGGGATGACTGCCGGTGCTGGGCCTGCTGGCTTTGGAAGCCGACCTGCGCGGAGGTCATCACCAGGCGGGTGCCCGTCAAGAAAGAGGTTCAGCGGAAGGTGCCGGCCGTGGAGTGGAAGGTCGAGGAGCGCTGCTGCCAATGCCGGCACGACGAAGAAGCCCGCCCCTAGCGAGAGACGCCTGGCAGTCGTTGCCCGCCATACCGCGGCCCGCGCCACGCGTCACGGCAACAGCGTCACTTCACCGGAGCGGAGATCGTAGTAGGCCCCGACGATCTTGATCGAGCCTGCGGCCTCCATCGTGCGGAGGATCTCGCTGCGTTCACGGATGGTCTCGACGGCGAGCCGCACGTTCTCACGGCAGACATGGGCCACATAGGCGGGGTTGTCGCTCCCCTGCTTGCCGTCGAATGGCCTGCCCTTCTCGATGGCCGGCCGAATCTTGGCGAGCATGGGCGTGATGTTGCCGAGTTTCACGTCGTCGATCGCGGCCTTCACGGCACCGCAACTGGTGTGCCCGATCACCATGATCAATTTTGCCCCCGCGACACGGCAGCCAAACTCCATGCTGCCGAGGATGTCTTCGTTGACGAAGTTCCCGGCGACGCGGGCCACGAAGATGTCGCCGATGCCAAGATCGAAGACGTCCTCCACGGGAATGCGACTGTCGAGGCAGGAAAGAATCACCGCCTTGGGAAACTGGCCTTCGTAGGCCTCGCGGATCCGC